>DATKBG010000208.1:0-7649 GCA_035514255.1 Acidimicrobiia bacterium | reverse complement strand
GACCAGCACCTCCAGCTCGTCGGGCTGGAAGTGGGCGTGACGGGGGTCGTCGCGGGGCGACAGGACGCCTCCGGAGGTCGCCACTTTGATGACGTCGGCACCCATGCGGATCAGCTCCCGGACCTTGCGGCGCATCTCCTCGGGTCCATCGACGATGGTGCTCGGCACGCCCGGGTGTGCGCCTAGGAAGCCAAGATGGCCGCCCGACGGCATCCAGCCGTCACCGTGGCCACCGGTCTGGCTGAGCATCCCCAGGGAGATCTGCATGCTCGGACCGCTGATGTAGCCCTGCTCGACGGCGGTCTTGACGCCCAGGTCTGCGCCGCCAGCGTCGCGGACGGTGGTGATCCCGGCGGCCAGAGTGGCTCCGAGGTTGCGGGCTGCCTCGTAGAAACGCATCGAGAACGGGGTCTGCAGGCGGCGGAACATGTCGACGTGACTGACCACGACGTGCACGTGGCAGTCGAACAGTCCAGGCAGCAGCGCCCGACCTCCGAGGTCGATGGCATCGTCGCCGTCGAGGTCGGTTCCGACGTCGACGATCCGCCCATCCTCGACCACGACTTCGCCATCGGCGATGGGTGAACCGGTACCGTCGAAGATGCGCCCCTTGGTGAACAGTGTGCGAGTCATGAGCCTGAGGTTAGAGAAAGGCGCCAGGGCGATAGCCCGTCAGGAGCGTCCCGCCTCGACGTTGAGGTGGAATCCCCAGCGGCCGGGAGACCGGTCCATGCGCAGGATCGTGAAGCCGGATTCGGTGAGCACCTCGGTCAGTTCCTCGGCGGTGAACTGGTAGATGTGTCGGTCCTCGGTAGTGACCGTCGGGTCTGCCGGTGGCATGTCTCGCCAATGGCCGTAGGAGTCGGGCACCCGACCCCACGAGTCGGCGTCGGGAGTGGAGAGGAACAGTCGGCCGCCCGGTGTCATCGCATCGTGGATCCGCCGCATGGTCGGGACGGGCGCAAAGTTGAAGTGCTCGATCACCTCGGTCATGACGACCCCGTCGTAGGGCGGATTTGGGACGTCAGCCATCTCAACGTTGGTTTCAACGACTTCCAGGGCATACGCTGTGGCCAGTGGGGCTGTGATGCGATCAGGGTCGATGTCCACACAGGTCACCGCTGCCGGAGTAGCCAGGTCCGCAAACACGGCCAGGGCACCGTATCCCGAACCGATGTCAACCATGCGTTGCGGAGCGGCTTGCTCGGACCATTCGAGGATCCACGCCGGCAGTCGCAGCCAGTACAGGGACTCCTCGGCCCGGTACAGGTCCGTGTAAACGTCGGGGGGAGCGTGCTCGGTGATGGCTCGCTGGGCGGCCACCACTAACCGCCCGGCTGGCGTGAGAGGGAAGTCGGCGAGCGTTGGGAGATCCGCTCGCACTGCCGACAGGTCGCTCTCAAGGGCGGCGATTCGACGATGTAGTGCTCGGTACTCGGAGCGGAGTCGGGTGAGCAGTTTCAGCCGTGAGGCGAGTCGGAGCGGGTTCATGGGGTGGGGCCTGGCTTCATCGGGGAGAGCCTAGGGACGGCGCGTCGTTCCTACCCGGGCTGTCGTGCTCTGCGTTCCTGCGGCACCAGGAGGACGGCGGCGGCGACGAGGACAGCAGCGAGTCGGTAGGGACTTGCCGTCGAGATGCCGAAGAGCACGCCGCCGATCACCGGTCCTACGGCTCGGGCGAGTCCGGCCGCTGATGCGTGGGCACCTAGAGCCGCCCCCGACCCGTAGCTTCCTGCGGCGCCAGCGACGGCCGAAGACACGACGGGCACCAGCAACCCCTGACCGAAGGCGAGGAGGGCCAGGCCCGAGGCCAGCACGCCGGCGCTCGCCGCTTCGGAGAGGAGCAGGAATCCCACCACGTTGACCATGAGGCCCAGGCGGATGCTTCCCGCGTCGCCGAGGCGGGTGGCGAGGCCCCCGGCCAGGACCGCCTGCGTGAGAATCAGGATCACACCAACACCAGCGAAGGCGAAGGCGACGGAAGACGGCGTCATCGCGAGGCGCTCCTGCCCCAACAAGGCGAAGGTCGCTTCGAAGGCACTGAAGGCCACGACGCTGACGAAGGTGAGGGCCACCAGCCGGCGCACCGGTGCCGGGATCGACCGGGGTCCTTCTGTGGCGGGCCGGATCGCAGGTGCGCGGGTCTCGGTGATGCGCGCCCAGCCGACGATGAAGTTGATCGTCGAGAGCGCGGCTGCCACGAAGAAGGGCAAGGAACGCCCGCCGAGAGCGGCCAACCCCCCAATCAGCGGTCCCACCACGAAGCCGACGCCGAAGGCGGCACCGAGCAGGCCCATCAGCCGGGGGCGGTCGGCAGCATCGGAAGTGTCGGCGATCGCGGCTCTCGCCACCGACACGCTGGCTCCGGATGCCCCGTCGATGATCCGGCCCACGAACAGCATCGCCAAACCGCCCGCCAGACCGAGGATCAAGCTGCCCACCGCCGATCCAGCGATGGTCAGCAGCAGGATCGGACGGCGACCGAATCGATCCGACAGCCGCCCCCAGACGGGTGCGAGTCCGAACTGGGCGAGCGAGTAGGCGGCGACGAGCAGGCCGATTATCGCGGGTGTGGCACCGAAGTCCTCGGCATACAGAGGGAGAATCGGGATGATGATGCCGAAGCCGAGCAGGTCGATGGCCACCGCCGTCCATACGGCCCAGAAGCCAGGAGGGTTCGGATGCCGCCGGATCATGGAGCGGTGACGCGGTCCGCCACCGCGACGGCATCTGTGGCGAGGTGAGCAAGCCCGACGCCTCGGTACCCCCACCCTGCGAGATGGATTCCAGGGGGTGTCGCCGCCGCCACCGTCGCGATCCAGGATTGGTGCCCCACCTCGTACTGGGGGATCCCGTCGGCGTGTCGGACGACCCGTGTGAAGTCGGGGGCGAGGTCGCGACCGAGCACCCGTGATACCTCCGAGACGGCCGTCTCGATGACACGGTCCGTGTCCCACGCAGCCACGTGGGGGTTGGTGGCTCCCCCCAGGATGATCTTGGCGAGGTTCTTTCCCTCGGGTGCCCGGGTCGGCGCGTAGGAAGACTCGAACAGTATCCCGAGTAGCGTGGTGCGGGTGTCGGGACCGACGAGGGCCCCGAATCCGTCTGGCAGTTGCACGGCGTCGTCGTTCCCTCCCAGCCACGCCACCGTGACCGGGGCGGTGACGGACTCATTCAAACTCGCGGCCACGTCTCCTTTGAGGAGGCGGGCGGCGACGGAGGGGCGAGTCGTGATCACCACGTGCTGTGCCCGAACCCTCTCCAGCCCATCGATCGTCACCGTCGAACCGTCAGCGGTGACGGCCGCAACATCGAAGGACGTGCGCAGACGGTCTCCGAGCGCGGAGGCGATCGTATCGGCCACCCCGGCCATGTCGGGCACCGGGAGGTGGGCCTGGGGAGTCTCGTCCGTCCTGGTGGCTGTCCGCCGGTGCCGGAGGGCACTTCGAACGATCGATCCGGACTCCTTCTCGAGCGCGGCGAGCAGGGGGAACGACGAGAGGGCCGAGAGGCGCCGCGGATCTCCGGCAAAGACCCCCGAGGCCGCTAGCCAGGAAACAAGGCGCCCCGTCTCCCGGCCGAAGCGTCGCTCAAGGAGGTCGGCGAGGCTTTCATCGTCGGACCTCGGCCGCGATCGGACGATCGGCTCAAGAGCGGCGCGTGCCTTGGCGCTCCACCCCAGGATCGGTGCGAGTGCCATGCGTGGCGATCGACGCACGGCGACCAACCGTCCGCGGGTGTAGACGTAGCGAACGGACGCCGCTGGTTCCGCCTTGGCGATCGCCACCCCCGCTTCCTCGAAGAGGGGACTGAGGTGGCGGTGCGGCAGGAGGAACGTCCCGGCCCCCGGCTCGAGCGTGTATCCCTCGGCGTGAATCGTGCGAGCCACCCCTCCGACCTGTCCGGCGGCTTCGAGCACCAGGACCTCATCGACGCCGCGGCGGCGCAGTTCGGTCGCAATGAGCAGACCCGAGAGGCCTCCCCCGATGATTGCGACGCGGACCTCCATCACAGGGCCCGAGAGAACGTCGGGCGGTCCGTGGACCGACGACCGGTGTGAGCGTCGAACACCTGAGCGAGACGCCGAACGAATGGGCGACCCTGGTCGGTGAGTCGGATCTGAAGCCCATCGACCGTGGCCAGCCCCTCGTCGACGAGTCCGCCCGCTTCGGAGAGAGCGGTGAGCTCGTTGGAGAAGTAGGTCGACGCCTCCACTCCGTGCCGACGCGCGACCTCGCCGAGGTCGACGCTCCAACGGCACATGACCGCGGTGATCACTTCACGCCGCAGGAGGTCGTCGGCGGTGAGCCGGTGGCCACGCTCCACCGGGAGCTCCCCGGAGTCCACCGCCGCCAGGTAGGAGGCGAGGCGTCGGTGGTTCTGTGCGTACGCGCCGTCGATGTCAGAGATCCCGGAGGTGCCTAGGGCAACCACCTCTGCCGATGCCGACGGTGTGTATCCCATGAACGTGCGGCCGAGCGTGCCGGCTGCGTCGGCCACTGCGAGGTCGTCGGAGGGGAGGGCAAAGTGGTCCATGCCGATCGGTCGGTAGCCGGCGTCGACGAGGGCGTTCCTTGTCTGGGCGAACAGATGTAAGCGCGTCAGCGTGTCCGGAATGAGCGTCTCATCGATCCGCCGCTGATGCGGTCTCATCCAGGGGACGAACGCAAAGGGGTAGACGGCCAGCCGGTCCGGCCTCATGTCGAGCACGGTGTCGAGAGTCTGCCTCATGGTGGTCTCTGTCTGGCCGGGCAAGCCGTGGATGAGATCGAGGTTGATCGAGCGAAACCCCGCTGAGCGCGCGGCCGCGTAGAGGTCAGCGGTCTGCTCGGTGGTCTGGTGTCGTCCGATGAGCGCCTGTACCTCGGGGTCGAGATCCTGGACGCCCATCGAGAGGCGGTTGAATCCCAGCCCGGCAAGTGTGTCGATGTGCTCGATCGTGGTGACCCTCGGATCCACCTCGACCGCGAGCTCGGCATTCGGAGCGATGTCGAAGCAGTGCTCGAGGGCACCGTGGAGCAGCTTCAACTCGCTCGGCTCGTACGCCGTCGGCGTGCCGCCGCCCCAGTGCATCTGGTCGACTCGTCGCCGGCCACTGAGTCCGCTCGCAACGAGCGAGGCCTCGGCGATCACTCGATCCAGATATCCAGTGACGAGTCGTGGATTGCGGGCCACGACGACGTGGCATGCACAGAATGCGCAGCGGGCCTTGCAGAATGGGAGGTGAACGTAGAGCGACAGGGCCTGATTAGGTCTGCCCCTCGCCGCGGCGCGTAACCGATCTGCGTGCTCGTCGGGCCCGAAGGTGTCGGTGAAGTCGACGGCGGTCGGGTACGACGTATAGCGGGGGCCGGGGCGGTCGTGCTTCGCGAGGAGCTCGGCGGTGATCACGCCCGGATCTCTTCGACGAGGGCGGCCACGTGCTCCGGCGGGGTGGTTCTATCGATGCCGTGACCGAGGTTGAAGATGTGGCCGAGCCGGTCACCGACCGCATCGAGGACGCGTCGGGTCTCGGTTCGGATGGTGTCGGGATCGGTGAGCAGTACCGCAGGGTCCAGGTTGCCTTGAATGGCCCGGTCCTCACCGATGCGTCTCCAGGCCTCGTCGATCGGTAGGCGCCAGTCGACTCCGTAGGCGTCGGCTTCGACGGCTCGCTGGCGCTCCAGCGTGTGCCCCGCCCCTGGTGCGAAGTAGATACGCGGAGCGTCGAGGCCGTGGATGCTCAGCCGGGCGGCGGGCAGGGCGAGGGCCTCGTAGGTCTCCAGGTCGAGCAGCCCCGCCCAGGTGTCGAACAACTGCACGGCATCGGCTCCCGCCTCGACCTGGAGGCCCAGGTACGCCTGCATGGCGGTTCCCAGGGCGGTGAGCGCCTCGGTGGCCGCCGAAGGGTCCGCTCGGATGGCTCCGCGAAGGGTCATGAAGTCTTTCGACCCGCCGCCTTCGACGAGATAGGCGAGCAGGGTGAACGGTGCTCCGGCGAAACCGAGGACCGCGGTGGTCTCGGGGATCTGCTGTCGGACGAGCCGGATGGTCTCTGCCACGAAGCCGACCCGCTCGGTGTCGAGCGGACCGAGTCGGGCGATCTCGGCGAGGGTGTGCGGACGGAGCCTCGGACCCGGATCGAAGGTCATGGCGATGCCCATCGCCTCGAGCGGGGTCATGATGTCGGCGAAGATGACCGCACCGTCCATGGCGAAGCGTCGGATGGGTTGGAGCGTGATCTCGGCGGCGACCTCGGGGGTCGACACCGCCTCCTGGAAGGCATAGCGCTCCCGGAGCTCTCGGTACTCGGGGAGGTACCTCCCGGCCTGACGCATCACCCACACGGGGGTTCGTTCGACGGCCCGGCCTTTCAGGGCCTCGACCAGGGGACGGACGGGTTTCACTTCACCTCGGCGAGGGCGCCGACGAGCGCCTCGATGGTCGAGTCCAGTGCGTCGCGGTGCGCCTCCATCACGAACAGTGCCTCGAACGGCGACGGGGGCAACAGCACGCCCTTGCGCCGCGCCGCTCTGAAGAAGGCGCCGAACCGGTCACGATCCACTGTGGCGGCGTCATCCCACGAGCGCACCCGATCGGGTCCCAGGAACAGCGTGAGCATGCCACCGACCCGCTGCACACAGCCGGGGATGCTCAGATCGACGAGCGCCCGGGCCAGGGAGTCCTCGAGCGCCGCCCCGATCTCCTCGATCCGGTCGTAGAGGTCGTCCCGAGCGGCGATCTTGCGGAGGCAGGCGAGGCCCGCGGCGACGGCGATGGGATTCCCCGCCAGGGTGCCCGCCTGGTACACGGGCCCGCTCGGAGCCACCATGCTCATGAGATCGGCTCGTCCTCCGTAGCCGGCCGCCGGCGTACCGCCGGCCACGATCTTGCCCAGGGTGGTGAGGTCGGGCGTGATGCCATAGCGCTCCTGTGCCCCCCCGCGCGCGACCCGGAAGCCGGTCATGACCTCGTCGAAGACGAGCAGCGCCCCGTGTTCGTCGCACACTCGACGCAGACCGGGCAGGAACTCGGGCTCGGGCGGCACTACTCCCATGTTCCCGGCGACCGGTTCGACGATCACCGCGGCGACGTCTCCCGCCGTGAGGTGCGCCCGCACACTGTCCAGGTCGTTGAACCGCGCCACCCGGGTGTCGGCGACCGTGGCCGCGGGAACGCCGGGGCTGTCCGGCTCCCCGAGGGTCGCCGCCCCGCTCCCCGCCTTCACCAGGAAGGGGTCGGCGTGACCGTGGTAGCAGCCCTCGAACTTGACGATCCCGGGCCGCCCGGTGGCTGCCCGAGCAACCCGGATCGCCGATGCCGTCGCCTCGGTACCCGAGTTGACCATGCGAACCACGTCCACGGCCGGTACCAGAGACACGATGAGCTCGGCGAGCTCGACGTCGAGGGTGGTCGGCACGCCGAAGGAGGTGCCCTTGCGAGCCGCATCGGTGATGGCGTCGACGATGTCGTCGTCGGCATGTCCGAAGATGAGCGCTCCCCACGAGGCGATGAAGTCGACGAGGTCTTCGCCGTCGATGGTGGTGATCGTGGCGCCCTTGGCGCTGGCGGCGAAGGCCGGATGGTCGCCGACCGACTTGAAGGCACGGACCGGCGAGTTGACCCCGCCGGGGATCACCGCGGTGGCGCGTCGCAGCCAGTCCTCGGTG
>DATKBG010000207.1:0-23828 GCA_035514255.1 Acidimicrobiia bacterium | reverse complement strand
CGATCGGTCAAGCCAGCGCTGCGGTCGAACGGGACGAACCAACCAGACCCGTCATCGCCGGCGACGGCGAAGCCGATCAGGTCGTCCCCGTCCCACACTCCTTCGAGCGCCAGCCGATCGCCGGGAGGCACGGCGTCGCCGTCGACGGTCGCCACCTCGACCTCGAGCAGCTCGGCACTCTCCAACGGTTCGCCACCACCGAGCTCACGCAGACGATCCCAGAGGGATCGAAAGGCGAGTCCATCGAATACCGTCCGCACCTCGGTGGGATCCCACTCACGCACGGCGAGATCATCCGTTACGGCATCGATCTCTACATCCTCCACCAACCGGGTCAGTTCACGGTTGAGAAACGCCTGATCACGACTTGCCTCGAGGTTCTCCCGGAGCTTGGGCGTCTGTTCGTCGAGATGCTCGTAGATGCCCTCGAGCGAGCCGTACGAGGATATGAGCCGAGAGGCCGTCTTCTCCCCCACTCCCGGCACCCCGGGAAGGTTGTCGGATGCGTCGCCGCGCAGGGCGGCATAGTCGACGTACTGCGCTGGAGTGACCCCGTACCGATCCTGCACATAGGAGGCGTCGGCGGTGATCGTGTCGGTGATCCCCCGCCGCGTGTAGTAGACCCGGATGCCGCCGCCGATCAGCTGGAAGGCGTCCCGGTCGCCGGTGACCACGAGAACCTCCCACCCCGCCTCGTCCGCACGACGGGCCAGCGTGGCGATGATGTCATCGGCCTCCCATCCAGGGGCCTCGAACTGCGGGATGCGCAGGACCTCGGCTACCTCCCGAATCAGCGGTAGCTGCGATCTGAAGAGGTCCGGCGCTGCTTCGCGCTGCGCCTTGTAGTCGGGGAACCGCTCGCTGCGAAAGGTCGCCTTCGGCGTGTCCCAGGCGACGGCCAGGGCGTCGGGCCGCTCGTCACCGAGCAGCTTGATGAGCATCGAGGTGAACCCGTACACCGCGTTGGTGACCTGTCCGGAGGCCGTAGCCAGGTCACTGGGCAAGGCGTAGAAGGCGCGGTAGGCCAGCGAATGGCCGTCGAGAAGAGCAAGGGTGGGCACGAAGAGGAGGTTAGAGCCACGCGCACCCGCGGTATTTGGTATTTGGTATCAAGTACTGGGTACCAAATACGGGCGCCGAATCTGGCTCTGGCTGTCAGCTGTGAGCTGTCGGCACCTCCAGGCGTAGATACCAAGTACTAAGTACCAAATACCAAGTACGGGCGCCGAAGGCGCCCTCTCTTGTGCCGGGAGCGGGAGTCGAACCCGCACGTCCTTTCGGACAATGGATTTTGAGTCCATCGTGTCTGCCGTTCCACCACCCCGGCGAGGCCCCGCCATGATACGCCCGGCGTACCATGCCGCCGTGAAGCGCATCGAACGACGGATCCTCGCCATCGCCGACCAGATCGCTGCCCTCGACGAACAGCTCCGCCTCACAAGGGAGGAGCTGGTCATCCATCAACACCTGGACGACGACGCCCGTCGTGACGCCGCCGTCGGCGGACCGATCGAGCGGGAAGACGCTCGCATAACCGGCGCCGATGTGGCCCGATTCCAAGCCGTGGCCGACCGGCTCGAGCGTGAGCTCGCACGCCTCCAGGAGAAGCACGCAACGCTGCTGTCGCGTCTCGATTGATCAGCCTCGGAAGTGGTTCGTGATCGGCAGGCGCCGATCACGCCCCAGACCCTTCGTGGTGATCCGGACGCCCGGTGCCGCCTGGCGACGCTTGTACTCGTTGGCGTCGACCATGCGGGCGATGCGGACGACGAGGTCGGCGTCGAACCCGTCGGCGGCGATGCCGCGCACCGACGCATCCCCCTCGATGTACCGCTCGAGGATCGGATCCAGCTCGGCGTAGGCAGGCAGGCTGTCGGTGTCGAACTGGTCGTCCCGCAACTCGGCCGACGGGGGCTTGTCGATACTGGCCTGGGGGATGACCTCCCCGTCGCGATTCCTCCACCGGGCCAGATCCCACACCAGGGTCTTGTAGACATCCTTGAGTACCGAAAAGCCCCCGGCCATGTCGCCGTAGAGCGTGGCGTAGCCCACGGACATCTCCGACTTGTTCCCGGTGGTGAGCAGCATCCCGCCGAACTCGTTGGATAGCGCCATGAGGATCGCTCCCCGGATGCGGGCCTGGAGGTTTTCATGGGCGACGCCGGGCTCACGACCGGCGAAGAGGGGCTCGAGTGTCTCCAGGAATCCGGTGTACGGCGGTTCGATCGACACGACGTCGAAGCGGATCCCCAGGTTCTCGGCGAGCGCCCGGGCATCGGTGATGGAACCTTCACTGCTGTGGCGCGAGGGCATTGCCACCCCCCAGACCCGATCGGCACCGAGTGCGTCAGCGGCGACGGCTGCCGTGAGGGCCGAGTCGATCCCTCCGGAGAGACCGATCACGACGCCGTTGAACCCGTTCTTTCGGACGTAGCCCTCGAGGCCATGGGTGAGGGCGGCATAGACCTCGGCGAGATCGTCCAATGGCGGATGGCTGACGGGTGGGGATTCTGGCTCGCCCTCGAGCAGGTCCCCGTTGCTCACCACCGTCGCCTCCACACCGGCGTGCCCCGAGTCCGAGAGGGGCACGTCCACCCAGAAGAGGTCCTCGGCGAACTGCGGCCCCCGGTACAGGAGCGCACCCGCAGCGTCGAAGACCATGCTCTGTCCGTCGAACACCAGCTCGTCCTGGCTCCCGATCATGTTGAGGTAGACGAGCGGCAGGCCGGTGGCGCGGGCTCGCTCGGCGAGCATCGCCTCACGCTCCCTTCCCTTCCCCCGGTGGAACGGCGAACCGTTGATGTTGAGCAGGATGTCGGCCCCGGCTTCCGCCTGCGCTGCGTGGGGGCCATCGGCGACCCAGATGTCCTCACAGATCGACACCCCGGCCACGACCCCGTTGATCTCCCAGAGTGCCCCCGGGGATCGGCCCGCCACGAAGTAGCGGTCCTCGTCGAACACCCCGTAGTTGGGGAGGAGACACTTGTGATATACCCCGCGCAGGCGCCCACCCTGGAGCAGCGCGGCGGCATTGTGGAGTCGGGGCGGGCCGGCGTCGTCGCGCGCCGACGAATAGCCACGGTCCACGAACCCGACCACGGCGGTCGCATCCCCTGTGGAGGCAGCGATCCGGTGAAGTGTCTCGATGCTGGCGTTCAGAAATGCGTTCCGAAGCAGGAGATCCTCCGGCGGATACCCGGTGACCGCGAGCTCGGGAAACAAGACGACGTCGGCTCCGATCTCCTCGGCCCAGCCGATCACCTCGACGATGCGGTCACCATTGCCCTCGAGGTCTCCGACGCTGAGGTCGATCTGGGCGCCGGCAACACGCAGGAAGTCGGTCATGGGGTCAGGCTAGGCGCGCCGCCACGCGCCACCGCGGTCAGTCGATGGCGGCGCGCAGGGAAGAAACCAGATCGGTGACAGCCCGGGTTGCCTCCCGGCTGGATCCGGCCTCCAGGACCCGGCGCACCACGGCCGTCCCGACGATGACGGCGTCAGCCATCGTGGCGGCACTCCGGGCTTGTTCCGGGGTCGAGATGCCCACACCCATGCCCACCGGGAGGTCGGTCACCTCGCGGATCCGAGCCACGAGCCCGGATGCCCGCTCATTCGGCCCGGCACGCTCTCCGGTGACTCCCAACTCGGCCACTGCGTAGATGAAGGGCGGCTGCAGGGCAGCGGCGCGGGCGATGCGCTCTGCCGATGTCGTGGGCGCCACCAACGGTATGAGCGAGACACCGGCTTTCCTCGCGGCCATCGCCAGCGGCTCAGCCTCGTCCACCGGGAGGTCGGCGGCGATCACTCCGTCGAGGCCCGCAGCCGCTACCTCGGCGCAGAAGCGCTCGTACCCCCGCCGCAGAATCGGGTTCACATAGGTCATCACCACACAGGGCAGCCCGGTCCGGGAGGCGACCTCTGCAGCCAACTCCATCCCCCTGCCGAATGTGGTCCCCGAGGAGAGGGCCAACCGTCCTGCAGCCTCGATGACCGGGCCGTCCATGAGCGGATCGGCGTACGGGATTCCGACCTCGAACCCGTCGGCACCCGCCTCGGCCATCGCCATGAAGAGATCGACCGTCGCCTCCCGGGTCGGCACACCCGCCATGAGGTACGGAAGGAGCAAGGTCCGGCCCTCCGACCTGGCAGAGCGCAGCACTGCCGCCAGATTCATCGGGTCCGCACGTGGTCGAGATCCTTGTCGCCGCGTCCGCTCAGGCACACGACCACCGTCTTGCCCGCCAACGCGGCTCGCTCCCGCTCCACCCAGGCAATGGCGTGAGCCGACTCGAGGGCAGGCACGATGCCCTCGTGAGACGAGAGCAGGGACATGGCCGCGACCGCCTCATCATCGGTCACGGACTCGTACCGGGCGATGCCGGCATCCTTGAAGTAAGCGTGCTCCGGACCGACCCCGGGGTAGTCGAGGCCCGCCGAGATCGAGTGGGCTTCGAGGACCTGGCCCTCGTCATCCTGGAGCATGTAGGTCATCGCACCATGGAGGACCCCGGGACTGCCGGCGGAGAGCGTCGCCCCGTGGCGGCCGCTGCTCAACCCGTCGCCCCCGGCCTCGACCCCGACCAGATCCACACCGCGGTCGGCGAAGGGATGGAACATGCCCATCGAGTTGGACCCACCGCCGACGCAGGCGACGACCACGTCGGGGCGACGATCCCCCAGTTGGGTGATCGTCTCCTCGCCGATCACTCGTTGGAATTCCCTGACGATGGTCGGGAAAGGATGCGGACCGACGACCGATCCGATGATGTAGTGGGTGGTCTCGACCGTGGCCACCCAATCGCGCAGAGCAGCGCTCACCGCGTCCTTCAGGGTTCCGGCACCGGCGGTCACCGGCGTGACCGTGGCCCCCAACATCCGCATGCGATCGACGTTGATCGCCTGGCGTTCGATGTCGACCGTACCCATGAACACTTCGCACTCGAGGCCGAACAGGGCGCACGCCGTCGCCGTCGCCACCCCGTGCTGGCCGGCCCCGGTCTCGGCGATCACCCGGGGCTTACCCATCCGGCGAGCGAGCAGGCCCTGGCCGACGGTGTTATTGATCTTGTGGGCGCCGGTGTGGGCCAGGTCCTCCCGCTTGAGCAGCACCCGAACCCCCAGCGCCTCCGACAGGCGGGTCGCCTCGTACAGGGGGGTCGGTCTTCCCACGAAGTCGCGGAGCAGGTCGGACAGCTCGGCCAGGAACGCGGGATCGGCCATCGCCGCCTCGAACTCCTCCTCCAAAGTCTCCAGCGCAGGGATGAGGGTCTCGGGGGCGAACCGGCCGCCATAGGCGCCGAATCGTCCTTGGTCGTCTGGGCGGCTCATGGCGGTCACCGCTTCGCCTCCCGCACGAACGACCTGACGGCATCGTGATCTTTGACGCCGGGCGACCGCTCCACCCCGGTGGCGACATCGACGCCCCAGGGGTGGGCGGCGGCCACCGCCCCGGCCACCGTCGTCGGCGTCAGTCCCCCGGCGAGCACGATGCGTCGACCCGAATCGGTGGCCAGCGTCCAGTCGAAGGAGCGGCCCGTGCCCCCATGGCGCTTCGGGTCGGCCGTGTCGAGCAGCGGCACGGCCGAGTCGGGTATCGAAGAGAGGTCCGGCCTCTCGGAACCCACCGCGACCGGGAACAGGACGAGGAGGCCGGCCGCGATCCCGGCATTCGCCGCGTCACTGGCGTGGCGGCCGTGTGGCTGGATGCCCGTGAACCCTGTTTCGGCAGCAAACGCCATCAGTCGGTCTGCGGGCACGTCGACCGTGACCATCACTGTTGACACCTCGAGTCCGGCGATCAGTTCCCCCGCCACTCGCAGGTCGACCGATCTTGGCGAATCCGCCTCGACAACAACGCCGACGGCGTCAGCCCCCGCCTCCACCGAGATGTCGACGTCGGGGCGGTTGGTGAGCCCGCAAACCTTCACCCAGGTCATCGGCCGATCCGGAGTGAGGCGATGAAGTCGGCGGGATCAGCAGCACGCGAGGCGGCCTCGCCGACCAAGATGGCGTCGTATCCGGCGTCGGCCATGCGAGTGGCGGCCGCCGGCGACGACACCCCGCTCTCGGCCACCGTGACCACGCCGTCCGGTATCGCAGCCCGCAGCCGCTCGGCAGTGGCCAGATCGACGGCAAAGGTACCAAGATCACGGTTGTTGACGCCGACGATGTCGGCCCCGGCGTCGACCGCTGCGGCGACTTCGGCTTCGCTGTGCGCCTCGACGAGCGCCTCCAACCCGGCAGAACGGGCTGCGGCGAGCAGGCTCGCCAGGGCACCGTCGCCGAGGATGGCGACGATCAGCAGCACCGCGTCCGCCCCCATTGCCCGCGTCTCCCAGACCTGGGCGGCGTCGACCACGAAGTCCTTGCGCAGCGTCGGCAGGTCGGCGTGACGGGCTACCGCGGGTAGGTCAGCCGGCCAAGCACCGAAGCCGATCGGCTCGGTGAGCACCGACACAGCAGCCGCCCCACCGGCCTGGTAGGCGCGGGCAAGCGCGATGGCATCCACGTCGGGCGCGATCGCTCCGACGGACGGCGAGCGCCGCTTTATCTCGGCGATGACGCTCATGCCTGGATGGCGCAAGGCGGCTCCGAGGCTCCGCACCGACGCCATCGTGGCGCAGTGGTCCATGAGCCGATCCAGGTGCGGCCGTAGCGGCTCCGCTCGTTGGCGCGAGCCGTCGACGAGTTGCCGGAGCACTGTCTGCGGAGTGATATCGGTGTCGGCGCCCGTCATCGTCGGCCCACGGTACCCACCGCGTGTACCGAGCCGCGATCACGCCAGGGGCAGGCTGCGCACCACGGCTCCGGCCGAGCCACCGTCCCAGCTCACCCGCACCGGCGCCTCGGGATCGACCTCGCGTCGCACCAGCGCCATGGCGATGGGTGCCCCGACGCGCAGGGACTCGCCCACCGAGGTGAGGCGACCCACGTCCACCCCCTCGTGCTCGACGGTGGCCCCGACCGGTGGGATCAGGTTCTCGGTCATCACGATGCCCCGGAGATGGCGATTCACCCGACCCCGCGAGTCGATCCGAGCGACGAGCTCCTGCCCCAGGAAGCAGCCCTTGGTGAACGACACCGCCTCGTCGACCAGGCCAGTCTCCTGAGGGATCGTCGTCTCGTCGATGTCGACGCCCGAGACCGGCTCCCCCGCCTCGATCCTCACCGTGGTGGCGGCGATGAGCCCGGCCCGGACCACCCCGGCAGCGTCGAGCATGGCGGAATCGATCGCGCTCAGGGCCGCGACGGGCCAGCGCGCCGGGAGTCGGGCCACGGTGCCATCGTCGACGCGGCTCCACCCCACCACACTGCCGTATCCGAGTCGATCGAGAGCGGCATCCGTCTCCGGGCCCCACAGCTCGACCAGTGGCAATGGCGCTTCCAGGGTGGCGTTCACCCGAAATCTGAACCTGTCCAGGGCATCCACGACCGCTGCCGATCGCCCGGCATCGATGACGAGACCGACTTCGGACTCACCACGCAGCACCCACATGAGGGCGACGATCTTCCCGCGGGGCTCGAGCAGGAACGAGCGGGCGACCGCACCTGGCTCCATACCGGCGATGTCCTGGCTGACCTGACCGTCGAGGAACGCCACGGCATCTGAACCCCTCACCCACACCAGGTGACGGGAGCCCTCGATGGCGGCGCACCCTTCGACCAGTGCCCGGTACTCGGCGGTGACGTCCCCGTAGGTCGGTCGCGGCCCCGTCTCAGACATGGCGTGCTGCCGCGATGGCCGCCAGTACCGCCGCCGCCTTGGCGCGGCACTCCTCGTACTCCGCGGCAGGGTCGCTGTCGAAGACCACTCCCGCCCCCGCCTGGACCCATCCGACACCGTTTCGCGTGATCAGGGTCCGCAGGGCGATGGCAGTGTCCAGGTTTCCAGAAAAGTCCATGTAGCCGACGGCGCCAGCGTACGGACCCCGGGCCGTCGGCTCCATCTCATCGATCAACTGCATGGCCCGAACCTTGGGGGCGCCGGTGACGGTCCCGTGAGGGAACGTGGCGCGCACGACGTCGACCGCGGTCACCCCGTCCCGTAGATCACCGGAGACGGCCGAGACGAGATGCATCACATGGGAGTAGCGCTCGACCACCATCAGCTCGTCGACAGACACCGTCCCGTACCGGGCCACCCGCCCGACATCGTTGCGGGCGAGGTCCACGAGCATCACGTGCTCGGCGCGTTCCTTCTCGTCCGCACACAACTCCTCTTCGAGAGCGGTGTCCTCGGCCTCATTGCCGCCTCGGGGGCGCGTACCGGCGATGGGCCTGCTGCTCACCTTCCCGTCTCGCACCCGCACCATCAGTTCCGGGGACGACCCGACGATCGTCACCGAGGCGGTTCTCAAGAAGAACATGTAGGGCGACGGGTTGGAGAGGCGGAGTGCCCGGTACACCGCAAAGGGGTCACCGACGTCTTCCACGTCGAACCTCACTGAGGCCACCACCTGGAACGCGTCCCCGGCGGCGATGTGCTCCTTCAATGAGCGGACGATCGACACGAACTCCTCGCGTCCCAGGGTGGGTGAGGCATCGATCGGTACGGCGGCATCGAAGCCGCTGACGGCGGCGACCGGACCGGGGACCTCCAGCGCCGCCACCGCCTCGCTGAGACGAGCGACGGCGTCGTCGTATCCGGTGCCCGGATCGTCGTCGGTCACGATCACGTTGCGCAGCAGCGTGACGCGCTGGCGCAGGTGGTCGAAAGCGGCGAGCGAGCCAACCGTCTGCCACGACATGAGGGGGAGGTCTCGGTCATCGTGGGGTCGATCAGGGAGATGTTCGATGTACCGCACCGCGTCATAGCCGAGATACCCGACCAGCCCGCTGTGCAGGGGCGGTAGGCCGGGGGTATCGGGGGTTCGATGGGCACCGATCACACTCTCCAGCGCCTCCAGCGGATCGAAACCCGACAGGTCGGTTCCCGCATCAGACGTCACAGAACCGTCAGCGCCGGCTTCCACGACGAACAGCGGATCCCAGCCCACGAACGACCAACGGCCCCAGCGCTCACCGCCCTCCACCGACTCGAGGAGGAAGGCGGGTCCGTCACCGGCAAGCCGTTCGAACAGCGCCACCGGCGTCCAGCGATCGGCGATCAGCTCGACACGGACCGGCACCATCGAGTGGTCGGCAGCCAGGGCAATGAAGTCGTCACGATCAGGCGTGAAGCGCACGCCCAGAGGCTACCTGTGCCCGGGTCCCACCTCTCGAACCGGCGGTCTTGCTCTGGCCACTGGCCACTGGCTCTAGACGTTCCAAAACACCTCGGGCAACCACCGCTGGAACCATGAGCTGACCCGGAACAGGCCACCTGTGATCATCAGCACCCCGAACGCCATGAGCAGGACACCCGACAACACTGAGATCGCCCGGGCGCGTCGCCGCAGCCACTCGAACGTCCCATAGAGCCGCCCGATCCCGACGCCGGCGAGGACGAAGGGCACGCCGAGACCGAGGCTGTACACGAACAGCAGGACCATCCCGCCAGCCACGGTGCTCTGGGTGCCCGCCACCGTCAGGATGGCCCCAAGGGTCGGGCCGATGCACGGCGTCCAGGCGAAGCCGAACGCAACCCCCATGACCGGGGGGGTCCAGCCTCCGAGACGGGACGGCCGCACGTCAGCACGCCGCTCCCGCATGAGACCCATCATGAAGCCGGGTGCCCAGATCCCGGTGATCACCAAGAACAGCCCCATCGCCAGCACGAACCATCCAGCGATCCGGCCAATGTCGATCGCATGGCGTAGCAGGGACGACCCAACGGCAGTGGCGGTGGCCCCGAGAGCCACGAAGACCAAGGTGAAGCCGAGGACGAAGAGGAGCGTGACCCGCAGCATCCTTCGGGTCGACACCGTGCCATCGGCCACCTCGGCCACCGAATAGCCCGACATCATCGCCAGATAGCCCGGCAACAACGGCATGACACACGGGGACAGGAAGGAGAGGGCTCCGAACACGAATGCGGCGAGGATGCTGACGCCGGCGATCTCCATGGCCGGCAGGTTATCCGGGTCGGTGTGCTGCCGGTAACCTCGCCCGGTGCCGACCATCTCCGACTGGCAGGGGCTCGAGGTACGCGCCGGCACCGTCCTGCGCGCCGAGGTCAACGACACCGCCCGCGATGCCGCCTACAAACTGTGGATAGATTTCGGCGACCTGGGCACGCTCCAGTCATCGGCGAAGATCACCGACCTGTACCCAGACCCCGGGGATCTGGTGGGGTCCCAGGTGATTGCGGTCACCGGCTTCGAGCCGATCCGGGTCGGTGGCTTTCGGTCGGACGTTCTCGTCCTCGGCGCGCTCACCGAGGACGGTGTGGTGGTCCTGAGACCGGATCGGCCGGTCGCCCCCGGCAGCGAGATCGCCTGAGTGGGGATCCCGGCAACCCTCCGCCCCCCGCAACCGCTGACCAGCCGCGAGTGGCGAATCCTCGCCCTGTTCGGCATCGTCGGGATCACCCAGGGATGGGCGGGCTCGGCCATCACCCACGCGCTGCCGTTCGTCCAGACCGAGTTCGGCCTGAGCGATGCGCGCGTCTTCGACCTGATGGCCGTCGTGCGAGCCGTGGCCCTGGTGGCCATCGTCCTGTCATGGTGGAGCGATCACCGCGGCCGCCGCCGCCCCCTCCTCATCGCCCTGCTGATCCTCACCGCCGGCAACCTGGCGACTGGCCTGACCGCCTCCTTCGCCTCCTTCGTCGCGCTCCAATCAGTGGCCCGGATCGGGACCATCGCCATCGGTGCCCTCGCCATCGTCGTGCTCGCCGAAGAGGTGGCGCCGGCGATCCGCGGCTACGCCATCGCCCTCTACTCACTGCTCGGCTCGATGGGCACCGGACTCGGACTCCTGCTCAGACCCCTCGCCGATGCCGACCCAACCGCATGGCGGCTCCTCTTCCTGCTCAGTTCAGCGCCAATCCTCGTGCTCCCCTTCCTCACCCGCAGCCTCCGCGAGTCGCGTGCCTTCACGCCGCCTCCCCGCCGTCAGCGGCTCACCGCGGTCCTCGGCACGACGCACGCCGGCCGATTCTGGAGAATGGCGGCGCTCTCCTTCGCCCTATCGGCCTTCAGTAGCCCGGTGGCCAACCTGGCCCTCATCCGTCTGGAGAACGGTCTCGACTGGTCCACCGGAGCCGCCTCGCTCATGCTGGTGCTGAGCAGCACACCCGGGGTGATCCTCGGACTCCTCATCGGTGGTCGACTTGCCGACACCGCCGGACGGCGCCCGACCCAGGCGATCGCCATTGGCGTGGGAGTAGTCGGCGGCGTCGCCTTCTACTCCGTGGAGGGGTGGCTCCTCGGCGTCGCCATGTTCCTCGCCACCTTCGGAGGGTCCGCCTTCGCTCCCGCTTTCGCATCACATCGGTCCGAGCTGTTCCCCACCGAGATCAGGTCCACGGCGGCGGCGTGGCTGGTGAACGCCGCCATTGCCGGAGGTCTGGTCGGATTCGCTGCCGGACGATTCGCCGTCGAGGCCTGGGGCCTGTCGATCACCATCGCTGTTCTCGGAGCTGGCGTCGCTCTCGCCGCCACCGCTCTCGTCGGGCTCCCGGAGACCAAGGGCCTCACGATCCATGAACCCGCAGCGGGGACCGATCCCCCCACCGGCGCCATCCCAGTGTGACCGCCCGCACGGCGAGGAAGAACACCAGGCCCCACCACACGCCGGGCAGGCCCAAACCAAGGGGCACCACCAGCAGAAGCAAGCCTCCGGCGACCAGCGCTGAGAGCACCATCGCCCGGGCGAGGAACCGGAAGTCGCCCAGGCCGATGAAGACGCCGTCCCACACGAACACCGCGGCGGCCAACGGTTGGAGGGCGACGAGGATCCAATACGCCGAACCGATGGCGGCGTGCAGATCGGGATCGCTGCTGAACCAGCCCGGGAGAACCCATCGGACCGCGGCGAGGACGCCGGACAGCATCACGCCCACCCCGAGGCCCAGAACCAGGAGGCGGTCGGCGACTGCTCTGGCCTCATCGTTCCGGGCCGCGCCGACGTGGAGTCCGACCAGCGCCTGGGCGGCGATGGCGAGGGCGTCGAGGGCGAGAGCCATCAGGAGAAACAACTGGGACATCACCTGGTGAGCGGCGACGGCGAGACTGGAGACTCGCGTGGCCACCGCGGTGGCCAGCGTGAAGGTGGCCAGCAGTGACGCCGTGCGTATCACCAGGTCACGCCCCACCCTCAGGAACCGTCGCACTTCGCTGGCGATGGGTCGCACTCCGACGATCCCGTAGCGGACCATCCCGCGCCGGAAGATGACCAGGAAGGCGACGGCAGCGCACCACTGGGCAGCGACCGTCGCCCAGGCGGCTCCGGCGATCCCCATACCGAATCCGAAGATGAGGATCGGGTCCAACGCCAGGTTGAGTGCGTTGATGGCGATGGCCACGACCATCGGCGTCGTCGTGTCCTGAAAGCCGCGGAGGGCTCCGTTCGAAGCCCGTACGAAGAGCACCGCCGGCGCCGCCAGTGCGCGGATGCCAACGTACGTTGCCCCCAGCGCCACCACCGCCGGCGATCCGCCAAAGAGACGCACCAAGCTCTCGGCCGCCACGATCAGTCCAAAGGTCACCGCCACACCGCAGACGACGGCCAGCCCGAGGGCGGTGACGACCGCTCTCCCCGCGGCCACGCCGTCCCCGCGCCCCACCGCCTTGGCCACCTCGGACGTGGTGCCGTATTCGAGGAAGTTGAACACGAAGAAGGCCACGCCGAACACCGCAGCGGATACGCCGAGCGCGGCCAGAGCGTCAGTGCCGAGGCGGCCGACGAACGCTGTGTCCACCAGGCTGAGTAGAGGGTCGGCGATCAGGGAACCGAGCGCCGGGATGGCCAGGGTGGCGATGGCCCGATCGTGAGGCGAGCGGCCCAGTCTCACGACGGCCGCGACCGTTTGCCCGGCCAACGGCAGGTGCGGGCAAGGGGGCACTCCCAGCACCGCGGGCGACGGGCGTCACAGACATCGCGACCGAACTGGATGAAGCGCATCGACACGCCTGCCCATCGGCGCCTGGGGAACAGAGCCTTGAGATCCCCTTCGATCTTGGTCGGGTCCCGGTGCCGGGTCAGTTCGAGACGCCCCGCAACCCGTTTCACATGGGTGTCCACCGCGATGGCCGGGGCGCCGAACGCCTCTGCCAGCACCACACTCGCCGTCTTACGCCCGGCACCGCGCAATTCCACCAAGCGGTCCAGATCGTCGGGCACGACGCCCCCGAACCGCTCGATCAGGTCCCTGCTGAGGCTGATGATGGATCGGGTCTTCTGCCGAAAGAAGCCGGTGGGACGCACCACTGCCTCCACCTCCTCGGGGTCGGCGTTGGCAAGGTCCTCGGGTGTCGGCCAACGGGTGAACAGAGGCGGCGTCACCCGGTTGACCGTGTCGTCGGTCGTTTGGGCACTGAGCACCGTCGCCACGAGTAGTTGCCAGGGATCGTCGTAGCGCAGTGCGGTCTCCGCGGCCGGATACCGCTCGGCGAGACGGGCGAGGATGCGCGCCGCTCGGCGGCGGGCCTGCGGGGTCGGCTGATCCGGCGCGTCGGGCATCGACCACCGATGCTACCGACCGGCCCATCCCGGTACGCTGCGCGTATGGCTGACGCCTCACCATCCGGCTCCCGCATGCTCGCCGATGCGATCGTGGAGCGCGGTCGAGTCGAGGGATCGCTCGTCAAGGTCGACGACTTCCTCAACCACCGCGTGGAGCCGGACCTGATGCGGGCGATCGGGAGCGCCATCGCCGAGCCGTATGGCGAGAGCCGCCTCGACCTGGTATTGACCGCAGAAGCCAGCGGCATCGCCCCGGCTGTAGCAGTCGCCGATCATCTGGGCGTGGCCTGTGTCTACGCCAAGAAGTACCCCCGACGCGCCTCAGAACGCCCGGCGTACGCCCGTGAGGTCGCGTCGCCCACTAAGCAGGCCGACTACCGGGTCGAGGTGGCGCATCGGGTACTGCCGCCGGGAGCGTCTGTGCTCATCGTCGACGACTTCCTGTCGCGCGGCCGCACCGCAGAGGCTCTCGGAGAGATCGTCGAGGAAGCGGGCGGCTCGGTCGTCGGCTTCGGATTCGCCATCGAGAAGGGCTACATGGAAGGCAGGAGCCGGCTGGAGAGCAGGGGATGGCGAGTCGAGTCGCTGGTGATCGTCACCGACCTCATCCCGGCGCTGCGCCTGAAGGTCGCCGGAGAGGGCGCCGGGCTTGTGGTCCCCACCGACTAACCTCCCGCACGCCCGCGCCCCCGGAGTCCCCGTTGCCAGCCGCTGACGCTCCAAGAGACGGGACCCTGCCGCTGGCCGCCCACCCACACCGGATCGTCATCGACGCTGGAGTCCTCGTGGCCCTCGCCGGGCTCAGCCTGGCGTTCGTGTCGTCAGGAGCAGGCGGTCGACCCTGGAGCCTGCGCGACGGCGTGGTCCTGCTCGGACTACTCGCCCCGCTCGTGGTCCTCACGGTTCTCCCCGACCGCAGCCGACCGCTCTCCCCGGCACACCGACTCATCGGTAGTGCCCTTGTGCTCCTGGCAATTCCCTATGCATTGATCAAGGTCATGGAGGCGGTCACCCTGGCCCGGGCCGTTGGCGGCTCGATCGGCTTCGGCCCCTGGCTGGTTCTGGCCGGAGTCGCCGCTGCCGCAGTCGGGGTGGGCCTCGGCTGGCGAAACCCCACCGGACACCTCCCGTTACGTCCACGGGTCGTTCGAGGCGCTCCGCCCTACGGGCAGCAGCCTCAGCCTCCCGAGACGATCGAGGGCGACACGATCGATCCCGACGAGCCCACCAGGGAGGTGTCGTGGCTCGACGAGAACCCGTTCGGCGAGGCGCTGTTCGACTCCCTCGAACTCGAGGTGCCGCCTCCCCGAAGCGGCGACACCCCTCCCGACGACTACGACGAGTCGTGGCTCATCGAGGATGGGTCCGACGCATTCCAGCAAGATGTCCAACCCGCACCGCCGCGAGTGGCCGACGAAGACGACCCAACCGGGAACTGACCGGTCAGAGCGTGAACGGAACGCCCAGGGCGATGTAGGCGAACCCGGCGATCGACTGCCAGAACGCCGCCGGGTTGGGCGGCGGGCGAAGCCCGCGGCGCAGCCGTGCCATCGGATCACGCTGGCCGGTCAGCATGCCCCTCCGGGTAGCAGCGTCGGTCTGCGGGTCCTCGTCGACCCGATTGCGCCCGCCGACCAGCGCCTCCACGGCACCGACCCCGAGATTCGAGTAGCCACCACCACGGGCACCGCCGAGCAGGAGCAGGAGCGTCCCGAAGAAGATCGCCGAGTACCCGAAGGCAGTATCGAAACCTGCCGTGCCGAAGATCGTCACGATCCCGGCGACGACCAGCACGAAGACCAGGCCAAGGGCGAACACCTTCAGGTAGGTGGGAAAGCGCTCGCGCAGCGATTCCTCGGTGACGAACTCCCGATTGCGCACGTCGAAGCGCCGACGCTCCATGAAACTCATCTGTCCGTCTTTGGGCATCCGCCCAGGCTACCTTCAACGAGGTCTCAACGACCTAAAGCGGAGTCCTCCGGACCGGTCGTTCGTCGTCCAGAGTCCTGCTCCACAGCCCCCTCGGCGAGCTCCCGTACCTTGAGGAGCGTGCGTAATACGGCGCCGAGGAGCAACAGCACCAGGACCAGGATCCCCAGGAGCTCCGGGGCGTCGAAGTAGGAAGTGCGACAGCTTGCCAGCCCGCCCTCGCACAGGCCCATGCCGGTGCCGCCACCGGCGAGGTCGAGAAGGATCACCAGGGGCAGCAGGGCCACCAGCACCATCAGCGTGATCACCGCAACGATCCCGAAGCGAAGCGCTCTCATGCCGGCGAGGGTACCGCGAAGGTGCCACTGAGCTGACGACCCCGGCGCTCGGGACCCGACCCGAATTACACTCGTGTCAGATGACCGCCGCGGACCACGCTCCCCCGCCCGGCCTCTCGCCCTTCCGAGAGGACTTCACCGACGAGGAAACCGCGATCCTGGCGCGTCACTTCACCAACACCACCGAGCCGGTCTTCGCCCTCATCGGGCTCCCCGAGGTGGTCAAGGGCGCCCTCTTCGCCCGGTACAGCAGGTCGCCGAAGTCCCTGAGGCGCCTGTTCCTCGACGAGTTCTACGACTCAGCCGCGGAGGTGGGTGCGCCCGAAGGACAGACCGGCACGGCGCGCGCCGACGAGCTCTACCACCGCGTCTTCACCCAGTACGGCGACGACTCGGTGGCGCAGCTCGGGGGAATCCACCTCGCCTGCGAACAGGCTTCGAACCTCCTCACCAAGATCCTCGAGCGCGGCCGCCTCGCCGCTTACCTCGAGCAGAGCACCCGCTACATGTTCTACGACGAGCGGCTCGGGGACTCCTACCGCTACCTGGTGCCACCCGAAGTCGCCGCCCACACCGTGGCCGACCGGTACCGAAGCGTTCTCGACCACCTGTTCGACACCTACGCCTCGCTCACCGGGACCCTCACCGAGCATTACCAGCGTCGGTTCCCGAAGGCCGAAGGCGACTCCGCTTTCATCTACCGGTCCACGATTCGGGCCCGGGTCTGCGACGACCTGCGCGGCCTGTTGCCGGCCGCCACCCGCTCCAACGTCGGCATCTACGCCAACGGTCAGGCATACGAAGCGGTCCTGTTGCGCATGCGCGCCCACCCGCTCGCCGAGGCTCGAGAGTACGCCGACGCCATGCTGCGCGAGTTGCGACTCGTCGCCCCGGCCTTCTTCAAGCGGGTGGACCTACCCGATCGGGGCGAGAGCTGGTCTGCCTACCTGCGCGCCACCGCGGACGCCACCGCCGCGGTCGCTGCCGCACTACCGGGTGACATCCCCGAACGACCGGAAGTCACCCTGGTCGACTGGGATCCGGAAGCCGAGACCAAGGTGGTGGCCGCCGCGCTGTATCCCCACACCGACCTACCCGACGACGTACTCCTGGAGATCGCCCGCGCCATGCCCCCCGACGAGAGGCGCCGGATCCTGCGCACCTACGCCGGCGACCGCGCCAACCGCCGGCATCGGCCCGGTAGGGGCATGGAACGCAGTGATTACCGCTTCGACATCCTGTGTGACTACGGGATCTTCCGCGACCTCCAGCGCCACCGGATCCTCTCCCTCGATTGGCAGCGCCTCGGTACCGACCATGGATACGTCACGCCACCGTCGATCGGCGACATCAACGCCGAGCCGGCGTGGCACGACGCCATCGGTACGGCCGCCGAGCTGTACGGCGACCTCGCCACCGTCCTCGATCCGATGGTGGCGCAGTACGCGGTCCCCTTCGCCTTCAGGATCCGTTTCTACATGCAGCTCAACGCCCGCGAGGCGTTTCACCTCATCGAGCTACGCACCGCCCAGGGCGGGCACCCCGACTACCGACGGGTGTGCCTGGAGATGCACCGTCTCATCAGGGATCAGGCCGGGCACACCGCCATCGCCGATGCCATGAGCTTCGTGGATGCCTCCGATGTCGAACTCGGTCGGTTGGAGACGGAGCGAGCAGCCGAAGCACGCCGCTCCGGTGCTGTGCGTGGGGGCCCCGATCAGTCCCCGTCGGCGAGCGGAATCCTGAAGACGAGCTCAGAACCCTCGACGGCAATCGACGAGTCGGCTACCAGCGAGTAGTCGACGTAGTCCTGCTGGGCGGCCTCGAGGAACTTCCGCCGCGCCTCACCCTCCAATGGAGGTACCCCGCGGTCTCGCACGGCTTCGGCCCGATCACGGAACCGATCCCGGAATGCCTCGACGTCGAACTCAGCCACGCCTCATCCTCTCGACTCGTCCCTACAAGGGTAGGCATCATCCCATGACCGCATCTGTGCCCAGGAGCTCGCGGAGTTGGGCGTAGAGCGCGGTCCTCGGTTCGACCAACAGCTCCTGTCCGAGCCTGACCACGGTGTCCTGCCCGCTGCTGGCGAGGTGCAAGAAGACCGGCACGCTTCCCGGGTGCTGGGTCAGCACCGCCCGCAGGCTCCCCACCAGCTCCGCAGACATCGTCGGCGCCGGGACCCGCAGACGCACCGCCTGGCCGACCTCCAGATTCGGTTCCCGAATCTGCTGAGCGATCACCTTGACGTCGTCCATGCCCCGATCCACGTAGCCCCGTACAACGAGGATGGCGTCCTCGCGGATGAGCGGGCCGAACTCGTGCACGACCTTCGGAAAGCAGACCACCTCGACGCTGGCGGCCAGGTCCTCCACCTGCGCCCACAGGATGGGCTCACCCGCCTTGGTGTACCGGCGATTCACCGACGCGACGACCCCGGCGATGGTGACCAGGGCTCGGTCTTCCTGCTCCGGCAGCGCCGCGATGGCAACCGGTGCCATGGCCCGCAAGGACCCTTCGATTCCGAACAGCGGATGGTCGGAAACGTACAGGCCGAGCATCTCCTTCTCGAATCCGAGCTTGATCATCTTGTCCCACTCGACCTGCTCGATCTCGATGTCACCGTTCGACACCGCCGGCTCGTCGGTGCCGAACAGCGAGTACTGCCCCATGTCCTCGGCTCGCCGCCGGGCGATCACCCCGTCGAGGATCTCGTCATACCGGGCGAACAGTCCCTTGCGGGCCACGCCGAGGGAATCGAATGCCCCCGCCTTGACCAGCGACTCGATAGTCCGCTTGTTGAGTACCGAGAGATCGATGCGTTCGACGAAGTCGTAGAACGACTCGTAGGGCCCGTTGGCGCGCCGTTCCGCGGTGATCAGCTCGACCACCCCCTCCCCCACGTTGCGGATCGCCGACAGCCCGAAGGGGATGGTCCCGTCGCGCGCCACGAAGTCCGACTCGGAACGGTTGATGTCCGGAACGAGCACCCGGATCCCCATGGTGCGGCACTCGTTCAAGTAGACCGCGGTACGGTCCTTGTCCCGCTTCGACGAGGTGAGCAGCGCCGCCATGAACTCGGCCGGGTAGTGCGCCTTGAGCCAGGCGGTCTGATAGGCGACCAGTGCGTACCCGGCAGCGTGGGACTTGTTGAACCCGTACCCGGCGAAGTGCGAGATCGTGTCGAACAGCTCGGTGCCGAAGCCCTCGCTGTGCCCCTTGCGCACACACCCTTCGACGAACTTCTGTCGCTGTTCCGCCATCACCGACGGAATCTTCTTGCCCATCGCCTTCCGCAGCAGGTCGGCTTCGGCCATCGTGAGCCCCGCCATCACCTCGGCGGCGCGCATCACCTGCTCCTGGTACACGATGATCCCGTAGGTGTCGGCGAGCACCGGCTCGAGGTCCGGATGGGGGTACTCGATCGGCTCCCGTCCGTGCTTGCGGTCGACGAACTGATTGTGGGTCCCGGCACCGAGCACGCCCGGTCGGTACAGCGAGATGAGCGCCACCAGGTCTTCGAAACGATCCGGGGCGAGGGAGCGCATGAGCGCCCGCATCCCCGAGCCCTCCATCTGGAATACCCCCATACCGTCCCCCCGACCGAGCATCTCGTAGACCTTCGCATCGTCGAGAGGGATGCCGTCGATGTCGGGCCGGACGCCGGTCTCGCTCTCGACGAGCTCGAGGCACCGGTCGATGGTCGATAGGTTGCGCAAACCCAGGAAGTCCATCTTGAGTAGCCCGAGCTTCTCGATGGCGTGCATCTCGAACTGGGTCACGACCTCGGCATCCTCACCCTTACGCTGGATCGGGATGATGTCCTCGAGCGGCTCCGGAGAGATCACCACGGCGGCGGCGTGAATCGAGTCCTGGCGTCGCAGCCCCTCGAGTCCCCGCGCCGTGTCGATGACCCGCCGGGCGTCGGGATCCTGCTCGTAGAGGGCGCGCAGACCGGCGCCGTTGGCGTAGAAGTCACGCAGGTCGCTGTCGGCTCCCTTCGGTGGCTCCTCGAGGCACTGGCCAATCGACGCGTCCCGTCCCTGGATGGGGGGAGGCATCGACTTGGCGAGCCTGTCCCCCAGCGAGTACGGGAACCCGAGCACCCGAGCCGAGTCGCGTACCGCCTGGCGGCCCTTGATCGTCGAAAACGTGATGATCTGAGCAACGTGATCGCTGCCGTACTTGTCGGCGGCGTAGCGGATCATCTCGCCACGGTGGCGCTCGTCGAAGTCCATGTCGATGTCGGGCATCTCACGCCTACTGGTGTTGAGAAACCGCTCGAAGATCAGGCCGTGAGCGAGGGGGTCCAAGTCGGTGATCCGCAGGCAGTACGAGACGATCGAGCCGCCCGCTGATCCGCGGGCCGGGCCGGTCCGGATGCCCCGCTCCCGGGCGTGGCGTATCAGATCCCACACGATCAGGAAGTAGGCGGCAAATCCCATGTCGACGATGACCCGTAGTTCGTACTCCACGCGCCGCTGGATCTCCTCGGGCAGGATCGCTCCGTAGCGCTCCCGAGCCCCTTCGAGGGTCAGCCGCTCGAGGAAGGCGACCTCGCTCTCTCCCGTCGGTACCGGGAAGTTGGGCAGCAGGATGCGGTCGAAGTCCATCTGGATGTCGGTGCGTTCGACGATGGCGACCGTGTTGTCGCAGGCACCCGGATAGAGGTCCTCGGGGAACAGGGCTCGCATCTCCCGGGCCGTCTTCACGTGATAGCCGGTGCCCTGGAAGGTGAAGCGATCCTCCTGATCCATCTGGGCGCCGGTCTGGATGCACAGCAGGGCGTCGTGGGCTTCGGCCTCCTCCGCCCTCGTGTAGTGGGCGTCGTTGGTGGCGAGCAGCGGAGCCCCGACTTCCTTCGCCACCGCCACCAGGTCGGGGAGCACGGCTCGCTGGGCCACCACTCCGTGATCCATGATCTCGACGAAGAAGTTGTCCTTGCCGAAGATGTCCTGGTACATGGCAGCGGCTTCGACGGCACCCCGGAAGTCGCGCTGTCCGCCCCCGCGACCCTCCTCCTCGGACGCCTCCGGTGCGAGCAACTTCGGGACGTGCCCTCCCAGGCAACCCGTGGTGGCGACGATCCCGGCGGCGTACCGGTCGAGCAGCTCGAGGTCGAGCCGGGGCTTGTAATAGAAGCCGTCCAGGTAGGCGGCACTGGCCATCTTGACCAGGTTGCGATAGCCCTCCTGGTTCACCGCCAGCAGCGTGATGTGATACCGGATGTCGTCGCGACGCGGCGGCCGCTCGAAGCGCGAACCCGGCGTGAGGTATCCCTCCATCCCGATGACCGGCGTCACCCCCGCTGCCTGCGCCTGGGTATAGAAGTCCACGGCGCCGTACAGAACGCCGTGGTCGGTCACGGCGACGCCGGGTTGTCCGTCCTCCACCACTGCCGCGACCACATCGGCGACCCGGGCCGCGCCGTCGAGCATCGAGTACTCCGTGTGGAGGTGGAGATGGGCGAAGCTCGGTTCGGGCACGGTTCCTCTGGCAGTGGCCTCGAATTACACGGGTGTGAGACCGAGCCTAGCCGTACCCGGCTGGAGGTTCCCCGGCCAGTTGCCTCTGGTCCTACCGGGGCGATCGGCTACCTTCCGGCCGACAGGTCGACGAGGAGCCGATGTGCCGATAGCCACCCCCGAAACGTACCGGGCGATGTTGGATGGAGCCCGACGCGACCGGTTTGCTCTCCCCGCCATCAACGTCACGTCCAGCATCACGGTTCACGCCGCCCTGGCCGGATTCGCCGAGGCGGAGTCCGACGGGATCATCCAGGTATCTACCGGAGCGGGCGAGTTCGCCTCGGGCCTCTATAACCGGGACATGGTCCTCGGCGCCTCCGCACTCGCCGAGTTCGCCCACGCCGTCGCCGACCGATATCCGGTCAACGTGGCCCTCCACACCGACCACTGTCAGCCCGACAGGGTCGATGCATTCATCCGTCCGCTCCTCGCCCTGAGCGCCCAACGGCGACAGGACGGTCGAGGTCCCCTCTTCCAAAGCCACATGCTCGACGCGTCGGAACTCCCCCTCGAGGACAACCTGGCCATGGCCTCACACCTCTTGGACGAGTGTGATCCGCTCGACATCGTGCTGGAGTTGGAGATCGGCATCGTCGGTGGGGTCGAGGATGCCATGGACCACGAGGACGTGGATCGGGCGAAGTTGTACACCTCACCCGCCGACATGCTGCGCACCGCTGAAGTCCTCGGCACCGGCGAGCGCGGCCGCTATCTCCTGGCTGCGGTCTTCGGCAACGTCCATGGCGTGTACAAGCCGGGATCGGTCGAACTCGATCCCACGATCCTGCGCGACGGTCAGGAGGCAGTCGTGGAGCGCTTCGGCGCCCACGCCCGCCACTACCTCGTGTTCCACGGAGGCAGCGGCTCCTCACTCGACGAAATCCACGAGACCCTCGACTACGGCGTGATCAAGATGAACATCGACACCGACACCCAGTACGCCTTCACCGAGCCGATCGCTCGCCACATGCTCGCCGACCCCGACGCGGTGATCAGGTCGGAGGGCAATGTCGGCGACAAGAAAGCGTACGACCCGCGGTCGTACCTCAAGAAGGCGGAGGCGTCGATGAGTGCTCGGGTCGTCCAGGCATGCCGCGACCTGCGGTCGGTGGGGACCACCCTCGGGGTCGGGGCGTGACCACCGTCGGAATCATGACCGGAGGTGGTGATTGTCCCGGTCTCAACGCGGCGATCCGCGCCGTGGTAACCCGGGTCCTGTGCGAATCGAACGGGCGCGTCGTCGGTTTTCGCAACGGCTGGGCCGGCCTCATGGAGTCCGATTGGCTGGACCTCGATCGTGATGAGGTCCGCGGCATCCTCACCCGCGGCGGCACCATCCTCGGTACCAGCCGCATGGACCCGTTCGTGCACGGCGACGGTGCCGACTCGGTGCGACGCGCCTTCACCGAGACGCGTATCGACTCACTGGTGGTGATCGGTGGCGATGGCACCCTCCGGACCGCCAGCAGACTCTGCGACGAGGGACTACCCATCATCGGGATCCCCAAGACGATCGACAACGACATCCCCGGCACCGATCGGACTTTCGGGTTCGACACCGCGGTTCAGATCGCCACCGACGCCATCGACCGCATCACCACCACGGCCGAAGCACACAACCGGGTGATGCTCGTCGAGGTGATGGGACGCACCCAGGGATGGATCGCGCTGTCCGCCGGCATGGCAGGCGGAGCCGATGCGATCTTGCTGCCTGAGTTTCCGCAGCGCCTCGAGGACGTGGCGGCGAGCCTCGAGCGTCGCCACGCCCGAGGGGCCAGATACTCGCTCGTGGTGGTCGCCGAGGGCATCGCGCCACCGGAGCCGATGGCCCCACCGCGGGACACCTACGGGTTCGCCCGACTCGGCACCGTCTCCTACCAGGTGGCGCCCGTCCTCGAGCACCTCACCGGCTTCGAGACCAGGGTGACCATCCTCGGCCACCTCCAGCGAGGCGGCACACCAACGGCGAGCGACCGCATCCTGGCGACGAGGCTCGGAGTCGCTGCCGCCGAGGCCGCCCTCGCCGGGGAGACACGGGCGTTCACCGCTCTGCGAGGCGACGAGGTCGTCATCGCGCCGCTCGACGAGGCGTGTGGAGACCCGCGTCCTGTCGATCGGAAGCGCTACGACGCGGCATCGCGCTTCTTCGACTAAGGGGGTGCGTCCAGTCCGTGGTCGGCGAGGACCTGCCGGAGGTCCCCCGGGAGCGGGGCGACGATATCGAGCCGTTCCTGCGTGATCGGGTGCTCGAACCGGACCCGGGCGGCGTGGAGGAACTGTCTCGGTGCCCCACTGCCGATGCCGTACTGCCGGTCGCCGATGATGGGCAGTCCGGCGGTAGTCAGGTGCACACGGATTTGGTGGGTGCGGCCGGTCTCGAGCGTCACGTCCAGGAGCGTTACCCCGCCGCCAGACACCACCGACCGCTAGTGCGTCCGAGCCGACCGACCCGTCGGGTCGACCCGAC
>DATKBG010000206.1:0-2758 GCA_035514255.1 Acidimicrobiia bacterium | reverse complement strand
TCCGGCTTCACCCAGTCGTTACACGGCGACGTGATCCGTATCCTCGAGGAGCGTTACCGCGTGTACGCGCCGTGGCCGGACAGCCCCGAACAGGCCCTCGCCGCCAGCCGCCAGGCGGCCCAGATCGGGTACGACATCGTGGTCGCCATGGGCGGGGACGGCACCGCTCACACCGTGGCCAACGGGATCCATGGCTCACCCACCGCGCTGTCGGTGATCCCCTCGGGGACGACCAACGTGCTCGCCCGCCTGCTGGGCCTGGGTAATCGGCCGCGCCAGGCTGCCAGAGCGATCCTCACGGCCGACGGAGCCACCCGCTCCTTTCCGACGCTTCGCCTCGACATCGAGCATCCGGACGGCAGCGCAAGGCGGATCGCCACCTTCGCGGCCGGGATCGGCTACGACGCCGACGCCATCTCCGAGTCCGAGCGCAGCCCGCTGGGCAAGGTCGGGATGGGATCGATCCACTATGCGCGCAGCGCGTTGCGCGTCGCCGCCCGGTATCGGGATCGGCTCCCGACGCTGCGGGTTACCGATGGGGAGACCACCAGCGATGCCGTGGGAGTCATCGTTCAGGCCCACGACGAGCTCACCTACATCGGCAGGCGTTCGATCCGCCTCGGCCCACCCCCAGGCCCTCTCGCCCTCACCGTCGATCGCATGAGAATGGGGCGCGCCGTTTCGCTGGCAGGACTCGGCTTCCTTCGGGTCCGCCTCGACCGGCTCCCCGGGGTCCGCCTCTGGAGGGACTTCACTTCGATCAAGGTGGACGCCGAACCCGAGGCTCTGGTCGAGGCCGACGGGGAGGTGCTCGGCCAGGCGGCCGCGATCACCATCACCCCGGAGCCGGCTGGCCTGGTGGTCGTCGATACCGCTCAGAAGTCCTGACCGGTCCGGAGCCGCTGTTCGGCGGCGGCAGCCTCCACGGCCAGCCCGGCTGCCGCCGCACCCAGCCTGGCGCGTGACCACAGCGCCCGGCGCAACGGTGCCGCTACCCGCTCCTCGAGCACCGCGACCATGTCTTCGGAGTCCGATGCCCCCGCGTTCCGAGGGATACCGATCGCCACACCGACGGCTCGATCCAGTCCGCCGTCGAAACGAAGCTCGGCTACCTCGGCCGCAGCCGCTGGCCCTGCGTGATCGATCACACGCCGGGCGAGGGCGTCGAACTCCAGCAGGATCCGTTCCCGATCGGCGATGGTCAACCCACGCGCCACCGCCTCATGGACGCTACCCATCGCTTCAGACCAGGTTTCCTCGAATCCGAACGCATCCCCGGCGGCCACTCCTGCAGCCGAGGTGAGGCGGTCAGCCACGGACCGCGCATCGCCGATGACCCTTCGCAGCCGGATCTGTTTCTCGGCCAGTCGGCTCCTGAGGTGCTCGACGAGCGACCCGACACCGACGGGATCCCCGACACGCGGCGATGCTGCCGTCTCGAAGATGATGGGTTCGGCAATCCCATCGGCCGTGAGCAGCTCGCGAAGATGCTCCACGACGACTGTCCGCTCCCCGGGTGCGAGGGTGTCGATCCGATTCATCACGAAGAGCAGCCGCTCCGAATCGGCCGCCACCGGGGCGAGAAAGTCGGCATGCAGGGAGGGGTCGGCATATTTACTCGGGTCGAGCACCCACAGGCCGACGTCCACCTGCGGGAGCAGCTCCTCGACGAGGGCGCGGTGACCCTCGGCGAGACTGTCGATGTCGGTCATGTCGAGGATGGCCACGCCGGGGAGGCGGTCGTGCTCGACTCGACCGTCGACGCCAAGGCGATCGAGGAGCGCACCCAGACCGGGCTCGGCGGCCGCCGGAACCCAGGCGAGGGGCCGGGTCGTGTGTGGGCGGATCGGACTCACCGAAGCAACCGAGCCTCCGGCGATGGCGTTGAGAAGGCTCGACTTGCCGACCCCGGTCCCACCAAGCAGGGCGAGCACGAGGGTCGACCCGAGGTGCCCGACGCGGTCCCGGGTCTCTCTGGCCGCTCGAGCCGCCGCCCGGAGGTCCTCGCTGGACGCCACCCCTTCTGCGGTCCCGATCACCAGGTCGAGGTGTTCCAGGAGTCCCTCGACGTCGCTCATGTGAACTCGCCGAGCACCAGTTCATCGGGATCGACGGCAGCACCGAGTGTCGAGATGAGTGCGCGGAACCGCTCGGCGTCGGCATCCATCACCGCGGTCATCGCCGAAACCAGGGTCGCCCTCGGCACCTCGTGCACCCCGGGTCGACGCTGGAGGAGGCGTGCCTCCGATGCGGTCAGCGGCGTCCCGGGATCGAGCGCGAAGCGCCGCCACATGCGCCGCTCGCCGGCGCGCATCCGCCGGCCGACGGCCCGACCCGAAGCCCACGAGTCGATGGCCTCACTCGCCGCCTCGGCAGTGGTGGGTGCGGCGCCATCGAACCCGGACTCGCCCTCGAGTACCCACGGCGCCGACTGCTCCCAGCGCCGAACGGTCGCCTGAGCGGCCCGCCCGGCATGACGGACGATGGCGGCCGCGAGTGCCGCGTGAGAGTCCCGGTCATCGTGGCCGGAGAACGCACCGTTGGCGATCTCGTCGACAAGCGCCTCGGTCTCTCGTCGATACTCCTCCTCGACACTGAGCATGAGCGCCTGAAGCAGGGCGACGCCGTCGGTCAGCGAGGATCGGAGCGCGGCGAGATCGTCCCGGACGGCGGTGATCGAACCGAAGCGTGCGGCGTCGCGGGTGGTCTCGTCGTCGCCCCAGCCCTCGAGAACATCCCAGAGTGCGGCCACTGCCTC
>DATKBG010000205.1:0-2225 GCA_035514255.1 Acidimicrobiia bacterium | reverse complement strand
AAGAACCAGAAGTACCCGGTGTCCGAGGTGAGCTGCTCGGCGGCGCCCTGCCCGCTGGCGGTGCCGGTCCGCCAATCGAGCCGCACCTCGAAGCGGCCGCCGCCGAGGGTGAGGACGGTGCCGGTTCCCGTCGCTGTGCTGCTCCGCTCGAGAACCCCGAGGCTCGGCGACCCACCCGGCGCGCCGCCGCCGCTCACCTCAGCGGACGACCACGACGGCGGTGCGCTCAGCACCAGGGCGCTCTCGGCCCCGCTCGATGTCGCCAGCGCGTCGCAGGAGTCGAAGGCGCTGGTGTCCTGGATCGGCTGGAATGCGGTCCCCTGGGGATTCACGTAAGTGACGACCTCCCCCGTCGCGGTGTCGGTCACCCGCATCTCGACCTCGACGTCGGTGAGGCCGCCGGCGAAGACCCAGAAGCGGGTGTTGAGCGGGCAGGCGTCGAGGACCTTGATCACCGCCTCGACGTTCGCCGCGTCGAAGAACCAGAAGTAGCCGGTGTCGTCGGTCAGCGACACCGCCGTGCCCCGACCCGAGCCGGTCGGCGAGGCCCAGTCCATCTCGACCTCGAAGCGGTCGCCGCCCAGGCCAAGGACGGTGTCGCGGTCGCACCCCGTGGCCGGAGCCTCGACGCGGGAGACGAGGAGGTTGGCGCCGATGCCGGGGCCGTCGCGCTCGACGAAGACGATCGTGTCGTAGGGGGGGAGGGTCCTCGGGGCGCTCCCGACTGGGGGAGGGTCCTCGAGGCGCTGCTGTCATCGAAGAGATCGACTCCGGTGAGATACTTGACGAAGAACACGCCGGTGACGAGGTTGACTTCTGCACTTTTCAAGGCTTCTCTCTTGGTCCACTCGAGCCCGTCCTCGGTCAGCTCGAAGTGCTCAATAGACCTAGAGAAGGCTCCGTCGTTGTTCACAACTCTATCGTGGTTATACACAACTATGAAGACACGGGCGATTTCGAAACTCTCACCGAAGCCACGGAAGCTGTTGCCGGCGGTAACCAGTTCGACAGAATCCAGATCGGTCCCGCTCCGGATGTCGACGTCGACCGGATCCTCGGCCAACCCATTCCCGTCTGCGCGGACCACTTGGAGCTTGAACGCTTCTCCCTCCTGCAGCAGCAGCACGGGCCGTCCGTCGACCACCTTGAACCCTCGAATCTTCGCGGTGCTCAGCTCCTTCCCGCATCCTCCGTCCCCGAAGCGCTCGTCGTTCACCCACTCACCGCCGACCAGCTTCTCCCTGCAGACCCCGACGTAGCGATCTCCCGCGAAGATCGTCTCCCCAGCCTTCCACCTGAGCCCCTCGACCTCGCCGGCCCTGCTCGCAACGCCGTTGCGGTGCCCCACCTCGAGACTCTCCGCCACCCCGGCCGCCACCTCCTGCCACCGGATGACCGTCGTCTGCCCGGAGATCATCACGGTGTTCCCGGTGACCGGCTCGCCCCGCTTGAAGCGGGCCGTGAGGCCGAAATCGCCAGCGGTACCCGCGGTGAGGATCTCCTCGGGCTCACCCTGGGGAGGGAAGGCGTTCACCGCATAGGCGCCGTCCGACCCCCCGGGCTCGAAGTCCACGATCACCTCTCCCTGGCTCAAGATGCCGGGGTCCGCGAGCCCCGTCCGCCAGTCGAAGGCGACCACCCAGGTGTCGTCATCGCCGCCGACCGACCGGCTGCCGGCGCCATAGCAGGACGTACCGCCGTCGGGGCAGGTCAGGGCGCGGAGCCCCTGATCGCAATCGGGCGCTCCGGCGAAGGAGTAGCTCCGCACGAGCGCCACGTTGGTCCCGTCGGCGTCGACGCGCCAGATCTCCGATCCTCCAGCCGTGTTCGCGGCGAGGACGATCGTGCCGTCCGCCGTGACGTCGACGGCGCAGATCGCGAAGTTTCCCCCAAGGTCGAAGAGCTCGTAGCCGTCGCCGCCCCCGTAGGTCGGGTCGAGGTCGCCGGGTTCGGCCGCGAGAGGCAGGGCCAGGAGGGCCGAGGCCAGGGCCATCGCGGCGCTACGAAGTGCGGTCGAGTGGGCGGCGCTGCGAGCGGCCGATGCGAGGGGACGGGATTCCGGAAGGTCGAGGATCGAGGGTCTGCTCATCGCATCAGCTCCTCAAGTTGGTTCGAGGTCTCCTGCCCCCATGTGCTCGAAAGCGAAGCAACACCGGCCGGACTCGGCGCGTGCTGCGCCGCTCCCATCCCGCAGGGCGCTCCTCCTCCTGATCACCCGCGAGCCG
>DATKBG010000204.1:0-3803 GCA_035514255.1 Acidimicrobiia bacterium | reverse complement strand
CATAAGCACCCATGCCCTGTCGGGCCAGGCTGGTCGCCTGACCACCGGTGGCAGCGCCGTCGAGGTCGCCGATCGACCGGGAGGTCTGGTGGCCCGAGCCTGCGCTCTCCCCCGTCTGGTGGATCCCGTCGATGGATGCCCTGGTGTTGCGCCCGGCAGCGCGCTGACCGAGCGAGTTGGCGAAGCCGATCTGCTGGTCCGAGGTGTCGCAATAGCCGGCGGCCAGGTAGTCGGGTCCGGCGGCGATGAACTGCCTGACCACCTCCGCACGGTCCTCCGGAGAGGCGGCAGCGGTGGCCGGGTCGGACCGATCACTGCTGTTCACGGGTGTCGGCGGCGTAAGCCCCGGCCACTCCGCGTCGACCGGCTGCAACGATGCCGCCTCCAGGGCGTCCTCGACCAGCCGCTGCAGTCCCTCGTCGTCGACCCTGTTGCCGGTGAGGGCGGAGACCCGGCCGTCCACGGCGACCCTCAGCCGGATGGCGACCGCGTCCTCAGCGACGTTCTGGTGGATGAACGAGTTGGCGAACCGGGTGAGTGCTTCGCGTCCGGTGGTGACGGTGGCCTCGGCTTCGGCCCGATCGCCGACGATCTCGATGAGCCGATCTGCGATCACTTGCGCTTCGTTCATCCCCGCACCCCCACTCGAACCTCGGCGAACCGGCCCGGGCTGGCACTGTGCCCGGTATGCGCCACCTGCATCGGCTGACCCTTCCCACAGTTGGGCGTCCCCCAATGCACCCACTCGTCCTCCCCGGCCAGCATGTCGAGCTGTGCCCAAAAACGCGGGGTGATCCCGGTGTAGGTCGGGTTCTTGACCATCTTGCCCAGCTTGCCGTTCTCGATCAGCCATCCGATCTCACAGCCGAACTGGAAGTTGAGCCGCTTGTCGTCGATCGACCACGAGCGATTGGTCGACATGAGCACTCCGCGCTCGGTCTCGGCGATCATCTCGTCCAACGACGAGGAGCCCGGAAGCAGGCCAACGTTGGTCATCCGGACCATCGGGAGGCGGTTGTAACCGTCGGCGCGAACCATGCCGCCCGGGGGGAGGTCGGCGATCGACGCCGAGTCGCGTCCCGACAGCACGCCCACCCACCGGCCCTCGTCGACGATAGGGACACGCTGAGACGGGGTCCCCTCGTCATCGAATCCGAAGGTGCCCAGCGCGCCGGGCAGCGTGGCATCGGCGGTGATGTTCATCAGTTCCGACCCGTACTTGTGGGTCCCCAGCTTGGGGAGCTCCAGGTGCGACGTCCCGGCGAAGGCAGCCTCCCATCCCAGGATGCGGTCCAGTTCGATGGCGTGCCCCACCGACTCGTGGATCTGCAGGGCCAGTTGGCTTCCCTCCAGAATGAGCGTCATCTCACCTTCGGGGCACTGATCGGCCGACAGCAACGCGGCGGCCTCCTCGGCGATCCGCTCGGCGTGGGCCGGGAAGTCCCACCGCCGGATCACCTCGAACCCGCCGGTCTCGTACTGCCCGAAAGACTGCGGGTAGGAGCGGCGCTGGGTCTCTGCCTCGCCCACCGCGGTGGCGTCGAAACCACCACCGGTCTCGACGATGTGCTGGTGGATGCGATGCCCCTGCGACGACACGAACCACTTGTGGGTGTCCCAGGCGCCGAACGAGGCGGTGGCGATCCCGATCCCCTCGACCCCCGCCATGGTCGTCGTGATGCCGGTGAGCAGATCCACCTTCTCCGACAGGCTCACCTCGAACGGGGACTCCTCGTGAGGCGTTTCATACTCCGCCTCCACGACCGGCACGTCGGCGAGGGGCATCGCCGGCCCCGGTGCGACCGCCGAGGCACGGGCGATGTCGACGGCGCGGCGACCGGCGGCGTCGAGGGCCGAGTCGCTCAGATCGGGGGTGGCGAAAAAACCCCACGACGAACCGATGAGAGCGCGGATGCCGACGCCAAGGCTCTCGCCCCGATCGACGCTCTCGACGCGGCCATTTTGCGCCTGGATCTGCTCGTCCCGGCTCTCGACGAACCGGGCATCGGCGTATTCGGCACCGGCGGCCAGCGCCGCCTCCACCGCCCGGGCTGCAGGATCGAACACAACAGACTCCCTCGTGGTCAGCGACCGAGAGGCTAGACCAGATCCAGTTGCCGGTTTCCCGTTGCCAGTTACCGGACAGACCTGGTCTCCGGCCAATCTGGCTGTTAGCTGTGAGCTGTTAGCTGTCAGCTACTCCAGGCCGTACTTCGTATCCACTATCAGCTCGTCCACGACGGCAATGAGTCCTTCGTGAACGGAGCCGCCGGCGTCGACAACGGCCCGGTAGGCGGCGAGTTGCCGATCGGCGCTGGTGCCGTCGGCGGCTATCCCCGGCGCCCGCAGTACGTGGTCGAGGCAACCCAGCTCCTCGGCGTCGGTACGGACCAGTTCGACGATCTCGTCGACCAGGTCGGGGTACGGGACGAGAACCCCGCGGCCGAAGTCCATCAGGGTCGCCTCGACGCCGTAGCGCTGGGCACGCCACACGTTCTCGCGGATGAGCATCGTCGCGTAGGTGCGCCACCGCTGGTTTTCCTGGCGTCGCCGAAACAGCATCCCGAGAAGCGCCTGGAATACGGCGGCGATGGTGAGGCCGTCGTCGATGCGGGTGCACACGTCGGAAATACGCATCTCGATGGTCGGGTAACGGGCCGAGGGCCGAATATCCCACCAGAGTCGGGACGCATCCTCGATGACACCGGCATCGCGCAGTACGGCGACGTGACGCTCATACTCGGCCCATGAAGAGAACGGCTCGGGCAGCCCGGTGCGCGGCATCGAGTAGAACACGGCCATCCGATACGACTTGAGGCCGGTGTCGCCGCCGTCCCAGAACGGTGACGAGGTGCTCATGGCGAGCAGATGGGGCAGGAAGTAGACCACCTGATTCATCAGGTCGAGCCGCAGGTCCGGTTCCTCGATCCCGACGTGTACGTGCATCCCGCTGATCATGAGCCGACGCACCACGCCCTGGAGGTCCTGGGCGAGCATCAGATACCGCTCTTTGTCGGTGATCTCCTGCTCGGCCCAATGGGCGAACGGGTGGGTCGAAGCAGCGATCACCTCGAACCCGTGACGTTCGGCGATTTCGCACACCGACGACCGCAGCGACCGCAACTCGGCTCCGGCGCCGTCGATGTCCGCCGCCGGGCTGGTCACCACTTCGACCTGGGCCTTGAGGAGCTCGGGACTCACCCGCGGACCGAGGAGCTCGGCGCACTCGGCCATGAATGACTCACCCGGATTCCCCACGAGATCTCGGGTGTCCGGGTCGACGAGCAGGTACTCCTCCTCGATACCGACGGTGAACGCCGGGCGCTCGATCACCTGCCTCCCTCTCCAGTCGGATCGCCGAACCCTACCGGTCGTTGCTGCCCGAACCACCCCCGGTGCGAGTACCGTTGCGGGGGTGACGACAGAACACGAAGGCGTCCTGGACCGGATACGTCCGTGGTTCGACGCGGACACGGATGTCCGTTCCACCGCGGACGGCGAGATCACGGTGGTCGGAGACCGTCCCATCGGCATCGAGGTAGCCGACAGGAACGGCGACCTGGTGCTGACCCATCGAGTGATCGAACCCGATGCTCCCGCCGACCGCGTCGACGGAATCGTGGCGGCACTCGCCGACACGGTCCCCGGGGTCGCCACCGACGTCCGGTTCGAAGACGGCGTGATGACCACCACCCTCACCGCGCGGATCGCCGCCGACCGACTGTCCAAGCACTCGGTGCTCGGCGCCGCCTATGCCATCGCCGGACTCGCCGAGACCGCACTCGCCCCTGCACCGACCACCA
>DATKBG010000203.1:0-7284 GCA_035514255.1 Acidimicrobiia bacterium | reverse complement strand
AAGCGATCACCGACCCGCGCCACCTGAACGCACCGGTCAGCCCGGCAACATGGCATCATCCACTTCGATGTCATCGCCGCGAGACCCTCGGGGAGGCCGCCCCCCGGTGCAACGAGCCGCTCCCCGGGGCAACGGAGACGGGCCGTTCTCCGGACCGAACCTGCCGTTCACGCTGATCGTCATGGTGTGCGGCGCCGCCCTCACCTGGTTCCTGATGACATCGAACCCGTTCGGGCCGGCCACCACCGCCGCACCTCCAACCAACGGCGACACCCCGACGACGCAACCGACGGACACCAGCCAGGTCACTCAGCCCACGATCCCTGATGGGACGGGCGCCCTTCAGGGCATCGCCCTCGAACGGATTGCCACCACGTCGTTCCCCGTCTACGCCACCGGCCTCGAGGGGGACGCCCGTATCTGGATCCTCGACCGCGGCGGCGTCATCTGGACGGCGGCACCCGATGGCACCACCGAAGTGTTCATGGACCTCCAGGATCGGGTCAACCCCGCCGGCATCGAGAACGGTCTGCTCGGCATGGCGTTCCACCCCGACTTCGCCAGCAACGGGCGGATCTTCGTCTACTACACGACCGACCCGAGCACGAGCCCCGACTCGCGACTCTCCGAGTTCACCATCTCACCGCCGAACGCCGATACCGGCGACCGCTCGACGGAGCGGGTGCTGCTCGACGTGGAACAAGAGGGGATACGGCACCGGGCCGGGATGCTCCAGTTCGGACCCGACGGCTACCTCTACGTCGCGCTCGGTGACGGTGGCATGGGTGATCGCAGCGCTCAGGACCTCACCAAGCTCCAGGGAAGCATCCTGCGGCTCGATGTCGACCGATCGGAAGGCGGCAAGAACTACGCCATCCCGCCGGACAACCCCTTCGTCGCCGGTGGCGGGCTACCGGAGATCTGGTTCTACGGGCTGCGCAACCCTTGGCGGTTCTCCTTCGACACCGTCTCCAACCTGATGTACGTCGCCGACGTGGGGCAGCTCGACTGGGAGGAGGTGAACGCCGTGACCATCGGCGAAGGCGGCCTCGACTTCGGCTGGCCCAACTTCGAAGGCCCGATGTGTTACACGCCCAGCGACGGCTGCGACATGGACCGCGGCGTCATCCCCATCCATCTGGTCGAACACACCGACGAGGAGGGGGGTTGCTCGCTGACCGGTGGCTTCGTATATCGCGGTTCGGCCATGCCCGAGCTGTGGGGCCACTACTTTTACGGCGACTGGTGTTACGGGTGGATGCGGTCGTTCAAGTACGAGAACGGCGAGGTCACCGACCACCGCGATTGGACCGCCGACATCGACCTCGCTCTCGCCCAGATAGACCGTGAGCTGCTCCACATCGGCTCGTTCGGGTTGGATGCCAACGGGGAACTGCTCCTGGTCGACACCGACGGCCTCATCTTCCGGATCGTCCCGCGGCGCTGATAAGGGAGTCTCCCGTCTCCAGTCTCCCGTCTCCCGCACTACTGAGGACTTCGACTCGACCGAACCGGTGATGAGAGACAGGTGACCGGTGACGGGTGACGGATGACGGGTGACGCCCTAGACCGGCATCCCCAGGGCGCGGCTGATCACCAGCCGCTGCACCTCGCTGGTCCCCTCCCCGATCTCGAGCACCTTGGCGTCGCGGTAGAACCGAGACACCGGCGTCTCATCCATGAAACCGGCACCGCCGAAGATCTGCGTGGCCTGGCGGGTGGCGGTCACCGCAGCCTCCGAGGAGAAGAGCTTCGCCATGGCCGCCTCGGTGCGAAACGGCTGCACCGTGTCGCGCAGCCAGGCCGCCCGGTGGGTGAGTAGACGCGACGCATCCACGGCCACCGCCATGTCGGCGACCATGAAAGCGATCGCCTGGTTGGCTCCGATCGGCTTGCCGAAGGCGGTCCGCTCCAAGGCGTGGACCCGAGCCTCGTCGACGCATCCCTGGATCACCCCGGTGGCGAGGGCGGCGATGGCGATCCGCCCCTCGTCGAGGATCTCGAGGAAGTTGCGCAGCCCCCTGCCGCGCTCACCGAGCAGGTGGTCGGCGGGAACCCGGCACCCGTCGAAGCGGAGCCCGCGGGTGTCGGAGGCTCGCCAGCCCATCTTCCGATAGGGCGGCTCCACCGTGAGCCCCGGCGTTCCCGATGGGACGATGATCGTGCTGATCTCGTCGTCACCGGTCCTCGCCGCCACGATGATCAGCGAGGTGAGCTCGGTGCCGGAGTTGGTGATGAACGCCTTCGTGCCGTCGATCACCCACTCGTCGCCGTCGAGCGCCCCACGGGTGCGCAGCCCGGCAGCATCGGACCCTGCATCGGCTTCGGTGAGCCCGAAAGCAGCGAGGGCGCGACCGGCGGCGAGATCAGGTAGCCACCGCTGCTTCTGCTCGTCCGTACCGAACCGGGCGATCGGGCCGGCACCGAGGCCCACCGCCGCCTCCAGGGTGAGCGCCATCGACGCATCGACGCGGGCAAGCTCCTCGATGGCGATGCACAGGGCGAGCAGGTTGGAGCCACCACCGCCGTACTCCTCGGGCAGGGTCAGCCCGAAGAGACCGAGGTCCCCCATGGCGCGCACGGTGTCGACCGGGAAGTGATGGTCACGATCCCACGCCTCAGCATGCGGCGCGATCTCGCGTTCGGCGAACTCACGCACCAGCCGACGCAGCGCCTCGTGCTCTTCGGACAGGCTGAAGTCCACGGTCGGACGGCTCCGGGGTCGGGGAGCGGAGGCTAGCGAGGCTGAGCGGTCGCAGTGATCCAACCATCGCTATCGTCTCCGGCCCGTGACCCGCCTCACCGCCCTCGTCGGCATCGTCACCATCTCGTTCTCGGCGATCTTCGTTCGCTTCGCCGAAGTCTCCCCCACCACCGCTGCGTTCTTCCGCGCCGCCTATGCGGTTCCGGTGCTCATCATCGCCACGCGGTTCGTCACCGACACGAGAACCCTTCGTGAGCGGCTGCTCGCCTTCGCTGCCGGGGGGCTGCTGGCGGTCGACCTGGTGCTGTGGCACACGGCCATCGACTACATCGGCGCCGGGCTATCCACGGTGGTCGCCAACTCCCAGGTGCTCTGGGTGGGGCTGCTCGCCTGGGTGATCCTTCGGGAGCGGCCGAGCGCCGTGGCCTTCGCCGTGGTCCCCGTTGTTCTGCTCGGTATCACCCTGATCGGCGGGGTCGGCAGCACGGATGCCTACGGCGAGAACCCCAGCCTCGGAGCGTTTCTCGCCCTGGGCGCTGGCATCACCTACACCGGCTTTCTCCTGCTGCTGCGCAGTTCCAACAAGCGCCTCGCCCCGACCCCGGGCCCGCTCCTCGACGCCACCGCCGGCGCCGCCATCGGAAGCCTGCTTCTCTCCCCGCTCGACTCCGGATTCTCACTCGCCTTCACCTGGCCGGCACACGGGTGGCTCTTGCTGCTCGGCACCCTCATCCAGGTGTTCGGCTGGCTCCTCATCACCAAGGCGCTCCCCCGGCTCCCGGCGCTGGACACATCGGTGATGCTCCTGCTGCAACCGGCCTTGACCATCGTGTGGGCCCGATTGATCTTCACCGAGGCCCTGGCCCCCCTGCAGTGGGTCGGCGTCGGGCTGGTGATGGCCGGCATCCTCACCGCATCCCTACGGGGCACGGTGCGCAAGTCGCCCCAATCAGAACCGCCGGTGGCTCCCGTCGCCTGAGCGAATCGACCCGCGCACCACAAAAAACCTCCGTTCTGCCCGGCACGCGCCCCGACTCGACGCGTATTGTGGAACCGGGAAGACACCTCTACCAAGGAGGAAGTTGGGGATGACTACGGGGAGACTCGAGTTGAACTACGGCCTCGACGATGTACCGAGGCCATTTGCCAAGGCCCTGGGCCTGGGCACACAGCATGTTCTGACGATGTTCGGGGCCACAGTGTTGGTCCCGCTTCTGTTGGGGCCCGCGATGGGCTTCGACCGGGGCCAGATCGCCATCCTGGTGAGTTCGGTATTCATTGCCTCTGGGATCGCAACGTTCCTGCAGGTGAAAATCGGCTCCCGGCTGCCGATCATCCAGGGCGTTTCGTTCGCCTTCCTGGCGGCGTTCTTTGCCATCATCGCCGCGCACCCGGGTGAGGAGGCCATGCGGTACATCGCCGGCGCCGTGATCCTCGGTGCGGTCCTCGAGATCGTGCTCGGCTACGGCGGACTGTTCGGCAGGCTGCGCAAGTACGTGACTCCGGTGACGATCGCGCCGGTGATCGCCCTGATCGGACTTTCACTGTTCGGTGCGGCTGCGGGCACGGCGTCGTCACACTGGGGCATGTCGTTCCTGATGCTGGCGTTCGTGTTCGCCTTTTCGCTGGTGCTATCGAAGAAGTTCCGCTTCTTCTCGCTGTTCCCGATCCTGCTCGCCATCGTGACGACCTACGTGATTGCGTGGATCCTCACCGTGGCTGGCGTGTTCGGTGACGGGAATCCGGCGGCGGTCTCGTTTGCCGGCATGGGCGATGCGCCTTGGGTCCGAAGTGTCGGGGTCGGCGACGGAGGCATCCTGTTCCCATGGGGAACGCCGTTGTTCGATCTCGGATTCTTCGTGGCGATCATGGCCGCATATCTGGCGTCGATGATCGAATCGTTCGGTGACTACCACGCGATCTCTCGGATCGCGACCGGTAGGGACCCAAGCGCAGAGACGATCAACCGGGGCATCGGGGCCGAGGGACTCGGCTGCATGGCGACCGGCCTCGTCGGCGGATTCGCCTCGACGTCGTACTCCGAGAATATCGGCCTGGTTGGCCTCACCAAGGTGGCCAGCCGCTACGTGGTGCTGCTCGGCGCCGGCATGCTGGTGGTGCTGGGTCTGCTGGCGAAGTTCGGTGCGGTGGTGGCGACCATCCCCACGCCGGTCGTCGGCGGCGCCTACCTGGCGCTGTTCGGGCTGATCGCTGCCGTCGGTCTGTCGCTCTTGAGGCGCGTGGACATGGACTCGCAACGCAACCTGATGATCATCGGATTCATCCTGTTCGCCGGCTTCGTGTTCCCCTCCTATTTCAATAGCGCGGCCGCGGCCGACTTCAGCGTGTGGGGCATCGGCTGGCTGACCGACATCGTGCGCTCCATCGGCTCGTCGGGCATGGCCACGGCAGCCGTCTTCGGCCTGCTGTTGGACAACCTGATCCCGGGCACGCTGGCGGAGCGCGGAGCGCTCTCAGACGGGTATTCAACGCCAATCACGTGAGGTGAGTCGCCAGGGTGAGGGGCGGGACTTCGGTCCCCGCCCCTCACTCGCGCTCAGGGTCAGACGACCGCCGGGAAGTGGGCGGACGGGTCCCTGAAGAACCGCGAGCGGGGCATCGCCTCATCGGCGCCAAGCGCCTGGGCACGAACCATGGCGATGTCGTCGACGTGCGGCCCGTAGGCGACGACCCGGCCCGCATGCCCCTTGGCGCTCCGTACCGCCTCGTCGGCGTCGGGATGCTCCAGATCCACGAAGACGACCACGGCACCCTCGGGAACGGCGTCGATACGACGAACCGTCGCCACCCGGTATCCACGACTGGCCCCTGCCGCCTCCACCTTGCTGCCATCCATCAGGTTGCGGGTCACGAGCACGGCGAGCGGACGCAGTTGAGCCGCCTTGTTCGCCCCCCACTGCAGATGCGCCTGCCAGGCGTCCTCCCCCAGCGCCTGTGACGACGCCAGCGCCAGGTCATACAGATCACCGGGCAGCGCCGACTCGCTGACCGGGTCGCGGGACACCGGGGGCACCCCGGCGGCCGCCAGGGCCTCGGTCGGGAACCGCATCGCCTCCTGGAACAGCTCCAACGGCGACCGCCGCTGATCGGTCGCCGGCAGGTCGAGGAGCTCGGACAATGCGGTGTCGAGCCAGGCCGAGCCTTCGGCGATCGCCTCGGACACCGGCGGCAGGCCGCGATCGCCGAGCTTCGCCTCGACGTAAGGCCTGTAGGCGGCGACCAAGGCCGCGTGGAGCCTCGCGCTGGGTTCATCGGTCATCGAGTGGCAGGCTAGGCAGCGCACGGATCTTCAGCCCTGGGTCGGATCGACCGGAGTCCCCTAATCGAGAACTGTGCCACCTCTCGCTGGTGGGGCAAACCGCTAGGGTCTCGTGCCGTGGATGCTCGAAAGGCGGTGGAAACGGTGCTCGAAGCCGGCTGGAACCGCCAGGACTTCGAGGGCATCGACGAGGCAATGGCGGAGTCGGTCGAGTTGCACGTCGGTCGAAGCACCCGAACAACCTCGATCGAGGAGATGGCCGCGATAGTGGCTCGGTGGCACGAGCGAGTCGCCGGCTTTCGTTTCGACATCCACTCGATCGTTGCCTCTGAGGGCATGGCCGCAGCCCGTGTGGTCATGCGAGGTAGAAACCCTGACGACGACCGGACCGTTTCAGTGGAACACATGTTCTTCTTCCGGTTCGACAACCACCGGATCGTCGAAGTATGGGAGCTCCTCGATCGACCAGCCCTGGAAAGCCAGCTCGGCTGAGCAGCCAGCTTGTGGCCTGAGGGCACGAGGGTATACATCAACGCATACATTTCGTATACTCACGGTATGGCCACAACCATCAGAGTCGACCACGACACCCATGCTCGCCTAGTCGAGCTGAGCGAAGCGAGCGGCGCGACGCTCATCGACACCGTCCGCGACGCCGCGGAAGCGCGGCGCCGCCAAAGGTTCGCCCACCGGGTCGCTGAGGAGTTGGAGTCGCTCCGAGCTGACCCGGAGGCGTGGACTGCCTACCTCGCCGACGGGGACTCGACCGCGGTCACCGATGGCATCGGTTGACGATCTGTGGATCGTCGACTTCGGGGAGCCACACCCGAGCGAGCCAGCGCACCACCGACCCGCACTGATCCTCGGGCCACCAGACACCTTCGGCCCCCGTTTCCCGTACGCGATTGTCGCCCCACTGACCTCCGTCCGCCGGGGACTGTCGCTGCACGTGGAGGTCGAAGCCACCGCAGACACGGGTCTGGACGATACGAGCTACATCCAGTGTGAGCTGATCCGATCAGTGAACCGCACGCGACTAAGGCACCGTCTCGGAGTCGTCGGCCCTGACATCGGCCATGCGGCGAGAACGATCCTGAGAACGCTGCTCGGCCACTGACGTCGGTCGCCACTGCCCGTCGACGAGATCCATTGAGCCGTCTTGGCACAACGACACCTCGGTCGTACACTGCCGCTCACACAGCGCGGGGTGGAGCAGTCTGGTAGCTCGTCGGGCTCATAACCCGAAGGTCGCGGGTTCAAATCCCGCCCCCGCTACGAAGAGAAACCCCTGGTCAACAGG
>DATKBG010000202.1:0-36303 GCA_035514255.1 Acidimicrobiia bacterium | reverse complement strand
CGACGCCGATCGCATCAGGGTGGTCACCATCGACGCCGGCGATGGTGAGGTCACACTCGTCTGCGGGGCGTGGAACTTCGACGTGGGGGCGACGGTGCCCTACTCACCGCCGGGCGCGACGCTGGCGGGTGGCTTCGAGGTGGGGGAGAAGGAGATCCGGGGCGTGCCGTCTCCCGGCATGATCTGCTCGGAACGCGAACTCGGTATCGGCGACGACGCCGACGGCATCCTGGTTATCGACGAGACCGAGGCGCCGATTGGAGCCGACCTGGCGAGCATCGTCCCCCTGCCGGATGTCGTGTTCGACGTCGCCGTCACCTCCAACCGTCCCGACCTCATGTCCACCTACGGCGTCGCTCGCGATCTCGCCGCCCACTTCGGTGTGGCAGTCATCACACCGGAGATGCCCGAGGTGCCATCGGAAGGCGAGGCTTCGGTGGATGTGCGCGTCGACGATGCCGATGGCTGTCCACGCTTCACCGCCCGGGAGATCACCGGCGTTCGCGTCGGACCGGCCCCGCTGTGGATGCGGCTTCGGCTGCGGAGCCTCGGGGTACGGCCGATCTCGAACGTCGTCGACATCACCAACTACGTCATGCTCGAGGTGGGACAACCCCTCCATGCGTTCGATCGCGAGCGCCTGGCGGAGACTCGCATCGTGGTGCGCCGTGCCGCCGAAGGGGAGGTGCTGCGCACCCTGGACGGCGAGGAGCGGACGCTGCGCGCCGACGACCTGGTGATCGCCGACGCTTCGGCGGCGGTCGGTCTCGCCGGGGTCATGGGTGGCGAGGACTCCGAGGTGACCGAGGACACCACCGCCCTGGTCCTCGAAGCCGCTCACTTCGACCACGCTCGGGTCCTGTTCACCGGGAAGCATCACGCCATCCGCACCGAGGCGCTCGCCAGGTTCGAACGCGGGGTCGATCCTGAGCTCCCACCGCTCGCCTCGGCCCGTGCCACCGCTTTGATACTGGAGCATGCCGGCGGCGAGGTGGCTGGCGACCTCATCGACGTCGCCGCTGAGCGCACGGAGACATCGCCGGTCGCCCTGGCATCGAGCGAAGTGGAACGGCTGCTGGGGGTCGCGGTGCCTCCGGGTGAGATCGAGCGGATCCTCACCGGGCTCGGTTTCGGCGTCGAAGGATCCGATCCGTTCACGGTGACCATCCCGTCTTACCGGCCCGATGTAACCCGGCCGGCCGATCTGGTCGAAGAGGTGGCCCGGATCCACGGTTTCGATCACATCCCGGCACGGCTACCGCGCGGGCCGGGAGCGGGCTTGCCGCCATCGGAGCGTCTCCGCAGGCAGGTGCGGCAGGTAGTGGTCGGCGCCGGTTACTACGAAGTGCTCTCCCTCGACTTCGTCGACAACGCGGCGATCGGGGCCATCGGATTCGCCGACGATGATCGACGGGCTCATCCGATCCGCGTCCGCAACCCCGTGTCCGAGGAACACGCCTACCTGCGCACCACCCTGCTGCCTGGCCTCCTCGATGGGCTGCGTACCAACCAGACCCGTGGCCAACGGGTTGCTGCCCTGTTCGAAGTGGGCAGTGTGTTCCTTCGTGGCGACGCTGAGCTCCCGGACCAGCCCCACATGGTGGGGTTCGCCGCAGTGGGTGGTCGTGACGCCACTGACGCATCCGGCCTGGTGGGTCGCGTGTTGGCGGAGGCCGCAGTGCGCGCCGAGATCGTCGCCGCGGTCGTGCCCGGTATGCACCCGGGTCGTGCCGCCGAAGTCCGCGTCGACGGGCGTACCGTCGGCTACTTCGGCGAAGTGCACCCGTCGGTGGCTTTGCGATGGGATCTGGATGACCGGGTGGTCGCCGGCGAGATCGAGTTGCTGGCGCTGCTCGGCGAGGCGTCACCGTTCGTACCTCCCAGCCCGATGCCACCGGTCGTCTTCGACCTCGCCTTCGATCTGCCCGAAGACGTACCCGCTGCCCGACTCCTCGACGAGGTGAGATCGTCGGCCGGGCCTCTGATCGAGCGGGTCGTGGTGTTCGACGTGTTCTCCGGCCCGCCCCTCGCAGAAGGCCGAAAGAGCATCGGCCTGCGCCTCACCGCTCGCGACCTGGAGCGGACGCTCACCGACGACGAACTGGCGCCGGTGCGCGCGTCCATCGCCTCGGCAGTAGCGGCATCACTGGACGGGCGACTCAGAGGAGGGTGAACTCGTGGACTTCGTGAAGGTCGGTGACCTCGGTGCCGACGGCATCCGACATCTCGTCGATCTCGCCGCAGAGGTGAAACGCGACCGTGATCGCGTCGCCGGAACTCGGAGGGGACTTCGGGTCGGTCTGTTCTTCGAGAAGCCGTCGACGCGGACGAGGGTGTCGTGCGAAGTGGCGACCACGGATCTCGGAAGCGTGCCGATCGTGCTCAAGCAGGACGAGGTGGGACTCGGTTCCCGCGAGGCCGTGGAGGACGTGGCCCGGGTCCTCGACCGATATCTCGACGTCCTCGCCTTTCGGGTATTCGATCACCGCAACCTCGACACGATCGCCGCGCACGCTGCGGCCCCGGTGATCAATCTGCTCTCCGATCTGGAGCACCCGTGTCAGGCCCTCGCCGACATGCAGACGATTGCCGAGAACCTGCCGGTCCAGGGATCGACGATCGCCTATGTCGGCGATGGCAACAACGTGTGTACCTCGCTCATGATCGCCGGAGCGGCTCTCGGTGCCCGGGTGCGGGTGGCGTCGCCCTCGGGCTACGAACCGCCGGCATGGTCGGTGGAGGAGGCGGGGGCCGTTGCCGCCAATGGGGGGCAGGTGGAAGTGATGACGGATCCCGCGGAGGCCGTGCGCGGCGCCGACGCGGTGTACACCGACGTGTGGACGTCGATGGGCCAGGAGGCCGAGGCCGCCGAGCGTCGCTCGCTGTTCGCCCCGTACCGGGTCGACGAGGCGCTGTTCGGGTTGGCAGCGCCGACGGCGATCTTCCTGCACTGCCTTCCGGCACACCGGGAGGAAGAGGTCACCGACGGTGTGGTCGACCACGAGCGCAGCCGGGTCTTCGACCAGGCCGAGAACCGTCTTCACGCCTTCAAGGCACTCCTCCTGCATCTGACGGGGTGACCGAGCTCGAGCGGTTACTGAGCGGCCCGGCCGCGACGGCGGCGCAGGGCCTGCTGGGGCGTCGGCTGGAGTCCCGTACCGGCGGTCAGGTCGTCGGTGTCGTCATCACCGAAGTGGAGGCTTATGGCGGCCCCGACGACCCGGCGAGCCACGCTTACCGTGGCTTGACCGAACGGAACCGCAGCATGTTCGGGCCTCCTGGAACGCTCTATGTGTACCGCAGCTACGGGATCCACTGGTGCATGAACGTGGTCACCGGCCCGGAGGGGGCGGCGTCGGCCGTGCTGCTGCGCGGCGGGGAACCGGTGGAGGGCGAAGCGACGATGGTGGGGCGGCGAGGCAGATCTGATGTCCTGGCCCGAGGACCGGGACGCCTCACCCAGGCGCTCGGCGTGAGCGGAGACCTCGATGGGTCGTCGGTGTTCGACGGGCCGGTGTCGATCGTTGGTGATCCTCACCCGGATCTGGCCTGGACGGCGACGCCTCGGATCGGCATCTCCCGTGCGACCGACCGACCCTGGAGGTTTGTCCTCTCAGGCTCCTGAGCCGGCCATCGAACCGGTGAGCTTCGAGCCGTTAGAAGCGAACAGCACGCAGTGGACGTCCCGGTCGCCCATGTCCCACAGCTTCTCGGTGGGCCAATCGGTGAAGAACTCGAGGGGTGTCTCGCCGTGCGGGGCGCCGGTGAAGTTCTCGAAGGCCTCCAGGCACGCCGCGTCGATGTCTGCCTGGGCGCTCTCACCGGGGAAGGGGCCAGCCGGGAGGGTGAAGCGGTGGAATATCTCGTTGTCGTGGGGCTCGGCACAGAGCACCGCGGTGATGGTCAGTCGATCCGCCGCCGTCGGGTCGTTGTAGCAGTCCCCCTGGCGCAGACCGAACACCGTGCTCTCGCCGCCACCGATGATGGCACCGCTGCCATCCCGGACGGGGGTGGTGAGATTACTCACGATGCACTGGATCGTTCGAGCCCCGGCGCGCCACGAGTCGCCGGTTGGGGTCAGCCAGATCATCGCCACTTCGGAATCGTGGAAGGGAGCACCGACGCGGCTCACGAAGGCAGCCGGGCAGGCATCCAGGGCGAGCCCGTCGAGGGCGGACTGGCCGGGATGATCGTCAGCGGTGACATCCACCACCCCGACGACACGGAAGTCGTGCTCCTGAGCGCACGGCACGCCGACGACGCGTTCGATCTCCCCACCGGAGAGGCCTCCCGGCACCGAGAAGCAGTCTCCCTCGCGCAGGTCGCTGCTGGGCATCTCGGCTTCCTCGATGATGAGGCCGCTTGCATCACGCTCCGGGAGGGCCGGTGCACAGGCGGTAAAGAACAGGGCCAGGGTGACAAGTAGGAGACCGGTTGGCCTCACCGGAACCTCGCCAGGTGGTACGACTTCTTGCCCGTCCGAATGACGACGGCATCGGAGCCGATCAGGTGAGACTCGGTGATGATGGTCGTGGGTTCGTCCACCTGGGCGTTGTTGACCCGAACGGCGCCCTGAGTCACCAGGCGCCGGGCTTCGCCGTTGGAGGCGGCTGCTCCGGCGCGCACCATCAGCTCCAGGAGTCCGATGGAGCCGAGGAGGCTGCGCTCGAGCGTCACCGACGGTGCGGCCGCAAACGCATCGTCGATGGTCCGATCGTCGAGGCCGACGAACGGTTCCGACCCGAAGAGGATCTCACTGGCGCTCCGAGCCGCATCCAGGCCCTCCTCGCCATGGACGATGCGGGTGACCTCCTCGGCGAGGGTCCGCTGAGGCGTCCTCGCCGACGGGTCGGACTCACCGGCGGCGACCAGACTCGCAATCTCGTCGAGGGGCAGGAACGTGAAGAGGCGGAGGAAGCGGTCGACGTCGGCATCGGGCACGTTGAAGAACCACTGGTAGAAGGCGTACGGGCTCGTCTCGTCGGCGGCGAGTACGGGGGCGTCGGTGTTGGTCGACTTGGAGATCTTCTTGCCGTCGGACCGCTCGATGAGCGGCCAGGTGAATCCATGAACCCGCGCACCGTGAAGGCGCCTGGTCAGCTCGATGCCGGCGGTGATGTTCCCCCACTGGTCGGACCCGCCGATCTGGAGCATGCATCCCTCGGCGGCGTGCAGGTGGGCGAAGTCGTAGGCCTGGAGGAGCTGATACGAGAACTCGGTGAAGGAGATGCCCTGCTCCCGCTCCTCGAGGCGCCGTCGGACCGACTCGCGGGCGATCATCTGGTTGACCGAGAAGTGCTTGCCCACGTCTCGCAGGAAGTCGAGGAAGCCCACCGTGCCGAGCCAGTCGTGGTTGTCGACGAGGATCCCGCGGCTCGGGTCTTCGATGTCGATGAGCCTTCCCATCTGTTCCCGGATCCTTTCGAGGTTGTGGGTGATGGTCTCCTCGGGGAGCAGTTGGCGTTCGTCGTCGCGAAAGGAGGGATCACCGATGCGGCCGGTGCCGCCGCCGGCGAGGGCGATGGCCCGATGTCCGGAGCGCTGCAGCCACGCCATGGCCATGAGGCCGACCAGGTTCCCGATGTGCAGCGAGCTCGCCGTGGGATCGCATCCGTAGTAGAAGGTCGTGGGGCCCTCGTCGAGCAGGTCGCGCAGGGCATCGCGGTCGCTGGCATCCTGGACGAAGCCGCGTTCGATGAGGGTGTCGAGAGGGTTCGCCACGGCAGGGCAGGGTAGTGGCTCGGTCGCAGCCGCCGCGAGGGAATACTTCAGTCGGGGCCGAGGTTGGCCGAATTGCACAGTCGTAACCGTTGGTATACGATTGCGTCCGCTCCCGCGCCCCAGCGCTGTCGCGCATGCCGCAGGAGTGGTCCTGGCTCCTTGACAACTGAACAATGTGCCAAAAGCCAGTTTTAGCCTCTCGCGTCCGATGGGTTTTCCTGTCGCGTCGTGAGAGCATTCGTACTCGAGTAAGCATCAGACAACAACTGATGTCAGCCGCGAGGGTGCGGTTTGGCCAACCCCTCGCACACAAACTCGAACAACTTGAGGATTGTGGGCCTTCGGGCCTCGATCTTTCGTTGGAGAGTTTGATCCTGGCTCAGGACGAACGTTGGCGGCGTGCCTAATGCATGCAAGTCGAACGAGGGACCATCACCGGGTAACCGGCGGTGGTCACCTAGTGGCGAACGGGTGAGTAACACGTGAGGAACCTGCCCCGGAGACCGGGATAGCCCAGGGAAACCTGGATTAATACCGGATGTCCTCGGTTGATCGCATGGTCGACCGAGGAAACAGTCCGCTGCTCCGGGATGGCCTCGCGCCCTATCAGCTTGTTGGTGAGGTAACGGCTCACCAAGGCTTCGACGGGTAGCTGGTCTGAGAGGACGATCAGCCACACTGGGACTGAGACACGGCCCAGACTCCTACGGGAGGCAGCAGCAGGGAATTTTGCACAATGAGCGAAAGCTTGATGCAGCGACGCCGCGTGCGGGATGACGGCCTTCGGGTTGTAAACCGCTTTCAGGAGGGACGAAGCGAAAGTGACGGTACCTCCAGAAGAAGCCCCGGCCAACTACGTGCCAGCAGCCGCGGTGATACGTAGGGGGCGAACGTTGTCCGGATTTATTGGGCGTAAAGAGCTCGTAGGCGGCTCAGCAAGTCGGCCGTGAAAACCCGGAGCTCAACTCCGGGACGCCGGTCGATACTGCTGTGGCTTGGGTTCGGTAGAGGAGAGTGGAATTCCCGGTGTAGCGGTGAAATGCGCAGATATCGGGAGGAACACCAGTAGCGAAGGCGGCTCTCTGGGCCGACACCGACGCTGAGGAGCGAAAGCTAGGGGAGCAAACAGGATTAGAGACCCTGGTAGTCCTAGCCGTAAACGTTGGGTACTAGGTGTGGCGGAGTCATTGACATCTGCCGTGCCGTAGCTAACGCATTAAGTACCCCGCCTGGGGAGTACGGTCGCAAGGCTAAAACTCAAAGGAATTGACGGGAGCCCGCACAAGCGGCGGAGCATGCGGCTTAATTCGATGCAACCCGAAGAACCTTACCTGGGCTTGACATCATGGGAAAAACCATAGAGATATGGTGTGCGAAAGCGTCCATGACAGGTGGTGCATGGCTGTCGTCAGCTCGTGTCGTGAGATGTTGGGTTAAGTCCCGCAACGAGCGCAACCCCTGTTCTATGTTGCCAGCGGATAATGCCGGGGACTCATAGAAGACCGCCGAGGACAACTCGGAGGAAGGCGGGGTCGAAGTCAAGTCATCATGCCCCTTATGTCCAGGGCTGCACGCATGCTACAATGGCAGGTACAACGGGTCGCGATCCCGCGAGGGTGAGCCAATCCCTTAAAGCCTGTCTCAGTTCGGATTGGAGTCTGCAACTCGACTCCATGAAGCTGGAGTCGCTAGTAATCGCGAATCAGCAAAGTCGCGGTGAATACGTTCTCGGGCTTTGTACACACCGCCCGTCACATCACGAAAGTCGGAGACACCCGAAGTCAGTGGCCTAACCCCTCGGGGAGGGAGCTGCCGAAGGTGGGGTCGGCGATTGGGATGAAGTCGTAACAAGGTAGCCGTACGGGAACGTGCGGCTGGATCACCTCCTTTCTAAGGAGCAACCGGGGCCTCGAGCCCCAACAGCTACCTAGTCAATGAGACTGGCTACTCATGCCGATCGAAGATCGGCGACGCAGCGGCTTCGGCCGCGACGGCATCGATCGGATGTCGGCATGGGCACATTGTTCAGTCGTGAGGGAGTCGGGCTTCGGTCCGTCTATCTCATGCACCTTGAGAACTGCATAGCGAGCACAAGCGTCTTGGATTCACAAGATTCAAGCTACTAAGGGTTTACGGTGGATGCCTTGGCGCTGGGAGCCGATGAAGGACGTAGCAGGCTGCGATAAGCCTCGGGGAGCCGCCAAGCAGGCACTGATCCGGGGATGTCCGAATGGGGGAACCCGTCTGGGGTAATGCCCAGTCATTCCGGTCTGAACACATAGGACCGGTAAAGGTAACCGGGGGAATTGAAACATCTCAGTACCCCGAGGAAAGTAAAGCAACAGCGACTCCCGGAGTAGCGGCGAGCGAAACGGGAAGAGCCCAAACCAGTGTGGCGTGATAGGCCGGTGCCGTTGTCATGCTGGGGTTGTGGGAGTCACCTGACGGTCCACCGGAACCGTCAAGGAGTTACAAACTCAGGTGCTAGTCGAACATGCCTGGAAAGGCAGGCCATAGAAGGTAACAGCCCTGTAGGCGAAAGCGCACTGAGCTCCTGGTGGATTTCCCAAGTAGCACGGGGCACGTGAAATCCCGTGTGAATCTGCGAGGACCACCTCGTAAGGCTAAGTACTACCCAGCGACCGATAGTGAACTAGTACCGTGAGGGAAAGGTGAAAAGCACCCCGGTGAGGGGAGTTAAATAGAACCTGAAACCGTAAACTTACAAGCAGTCGGAGGGTCCTTCGGGACCTGACGGCCTGCCTTTTGAAGAATGAGCCGGCGAGTTAGCAGTACGTGGCAAGGTTAAGGCGTGAGCCGAAGCCGCAGCGAAAGCAAGTCTGAATAGGGCGACTAGTCGCGTGCTCTAGACCCGAAGCCGAGTGATCTATCCATGGGCAGGGTGAATCGAGGGTAAGACCTCGTGGAGGCCCGAACCCACCAAGGTTGAAAACTTGGGGGATGACCTGTGGATAGGGGTGAAAGGCCAATCAAACTCGGCGATAGCTGGTTCTCTCCGAAATAGCTCTAGGGCTAGCGTCGCGCGTTCCACCATGGAGGTAGAGCACTGAATGGGTAAGGGGGCCAACAAGCTTACCGACCCCAATCAAACTCCGAATTTCATGGTGCCACAGCGCGGCAGTCAGACCATGGGGGATGAGCCTCATTGGTCGAAAGGGAAACAGCCCAGATCGCCAGCTAAGGTCCCTAAGTCTGAACTAAGTGGGGAACGATGTGGAATTGCACAAACAGCCAGGAGGTTGGCTTAGAAGCAGCCATTCCTTTAAAGAGTGCGTAACAGCTCACTGGTCGAGTGGTTCTGCGCGGAAAATGTAACGGGGCTCAAGTTCAGCACCGAAGCTGCGGGATTTCGTCAATAGCCAGGCCTGTTCTTTCGGGGACAGGTCCAGGTGACGGGATCGGTAGGAGAGCGTTGAACGGCCAGCGAAGCGGCGGCGTGAGCCAGTCGTGGAGGCCGTTCAAGTGAGAATGCCGGCATGAGTAGCGAAAGGGGAGTGCGAATCTCCCCCGCCGAATGTCCAAGGTTTCCTGGGGAAGGCTCGTCCGCCCAGGGTTAGTCGGGACCTAAGGCGAGGCTGTGAAGCGTAGTCGATGGACAACTGGTTGATATTCCAGTACCACCACGTGCGCGCCCAGGCCGAACCCGGTTTGCTAAGGAAAGCCCTTCGGGGCCTACCGACCCAGCCGGTACTAGGCCAGCGATGGGGTGACGCGGAAGGATAAGCAGACCCGGGCGTTGGTTGACCCGGGGTAACCGTGTAGGGCGGGATCTAGGCAAATCCGGATCCCACGAAGCCTGAGGCGGGATGCCGACCCGATTAAGGGGAAGCTGCCGAACGTCCATGCCGCCAAGAAACAACCTCTAGCGAGTGCACGGGGTGCCCGTACCCCAAACCGACACAGGTGGACAGGTAGAGAATACCAAGGCGAGCGAGAGAACCGTGGTCAAGGAACTCGGCAAAATGGCCCCGTAACTTAGGGAGAAGGGGCGCCTCGGTAGAGTGATGGGACTTCGCGTCCCGGAGCTCGATGAGGCCGCAGTGACTCGGCCCAAGCGACTGTTTACTAAAAACACAGCAGCGTGCTAAGTCGCAAGACGACGTATACGCTGTGACGCCTGCCCGGTGCCGGAAGGTTAAGGGGAAAGGTTAGCTTCTTCGGAAGCGAAGCTTTGAACCAAAGCCCCGGTAAACGGCGGCGGTAACTATAACCGTTAGTACCTACTGGCGGTGGGTAAACCTGGCTATATGCTGGAACATCCGAGTATCCGGCGGTACTCGTCCATGTCACAGGCCCGACATAGGGTCACGACATGGGCAGTGAAAATCCGTCCGGTGCGGACAATCAGCAGGAAACCAGGATTCGCGCTCTCGACCCGCGATGGGTGAGTGGATTCGTCGATGGTGAAGGTTGCTTCTCCATCTCGTTCCACAAGAACCCACATGTACGAAAGACCCGGGGCTGGCAGGTGACTGCCGTGTTCCAGGTCTCACAACATGAGCGGGACCGCGAGATCCTCGAGCGACTCGCCGCCACCTTCGGGTGCGGCGGCGTCCGGTCGAAGGGTCCGCGCAGCAACGTAGATGTCTACGGCGTATCGAGCCGTCAGGACCTCATTGATCGGATCCTTCCGTTCTTCGAGGTTTGGCCGCTCGAGGTGAAGCGCCGGGATTTCGAGCTGTTCGCATCGATCGTCAGGTCGTTGCGAAGTAGAGAGCACCTCGAGCCGACTGGCTTCGAACGGATCGTTCACCTCGCCTACGAGATGAACGGAACCGGCAAGCAGCGAGCTCGACCAAAGGAAGCGATCCTCCTGGGATCCTCAGAGACTGTACGCCAGGCGCCGCATGAGCGGCGATGAGACAGTCCGACCCTCATGGCGACATGAGGAGCCGGGCAGAAATGATCCGGCCACCCTCGGGGACATATGGTTCCTGCGAGGGGAGTAACAAGCGTGCCTAAGGTAGCGAAATTCCTTGTCGGGTAAGTTCCGACCTGCACGAATGGCGTAACGACTTGGGCGCTGTCTCGACCACGGACTCGGCGAAATTGCAGTGTGAGTAAAGATGCTCACTACCTGCGACAGGACGGAAAGACCCCGGGACCTTTACTGCAGCTTGGCATTGGAGTTTAGTCTGTTATGTGTAGGATAGGTGGGAGACTTGGAAGCGGAGGCGCTAGCTTTCGTGGAGTCGACCTTGAAATACCACCCTTGACATACTGAGCTTCTAACCTCGGTCCGTTATCCGGATCAGGAACAGTGCCTGGCGGGCAGTTTCACTGGGGTGGTGGCCTCCTAAAGTGTAACGGAGGCGCCCAAAGGTTCCCTCAGCCCGGTTGGCAATCGGGCGTTGAGCGTAAGGGCACAAGGGAGCTTGACTGCGAGACCTACAAGTCGAGCAGATGCGAAAGCAGGGCCTAATGATCCCATGGTGGCATGTGGAAGCGCCATGGCTAATCGGCTAAAAGGTACCCCGGGGATAACAGGCTAATCTTGCCCAAGAGTCCATATCGACGGCAAGGGTTGGCACCTCGATGTCGGCTCGTCGCATCCTGGGGCTGGAGCAGGTCCCAAGGGTCGGGCTGTTCGCCCGTTAAAGCGGTACGCGAGCTGGGTTTAGAACGTCGTGAGACAGTTCGGTCCCTATCCGTCGCAGGCGCAGGAGATTTGAGGAGAGCTGTCCCTAGTACGAGAGGACCGGGATGGACGTACCTCTGGTGTGCCAGTTGTCTTGCCAAAGGCACGGCTGGTTGGCCACGTACGGAACGGATAAGCGCTGAAGGCATCTAAGTGCGAAGCCGGCTCCGAGATGAGATCTCCCACCGCATCAAGCGGGTAAGACCCCTGACAGAACATCAGGTTGATAGGCCGGAGGTGTAAGCGCAGCAATGCGTTCAGCCGACCGGTACTAATCGGTCGAGGGCTTGAATCGAATTCGTAGACGTGCGTGCTCGCTATGGAGTGCTCAGGGATGAGCATTCGAAGATTTCGGCGGTGATAGCGGCGGGGATCACCCGTTCCCATTCCGAACACGGAAGTTAAGCCCGCCAGCGCTGATGGTACTTGGGGCGTAGGCCCCCGGGAGAGTAAGTCGCCGCCGAGTATTTCGATGATCGGGCCGTCCCGCACTGGGGCGGCCCGATCGCGTCCGGGCCCCTGTACGATCCGGTGACGAGGAGGCGTTGCGATGCCAGGAGAGAAGGACCCGCCGCGCCGGCGGCGGTCTGGACCGCCGCACAAGCCCACCCGAACCCCCCCGGCGAGGAAGCCAGAGGCCGTCGATCGGGTGGATCGCCCGGCCGCGGCTGGTCCCCGTCGGTCCTGGGCGGCCGAAGGTGGGCTCCCGCGATGGGTTCTCGAGGCACTCACCCGGGCGACGCCAAAGGTTCGTCTCGCCGCGGCTATCGAACACCTCGAACTGGCGGCCAGGGCGTTCGCCGCCAGCCGTTATGGAAAGGCGATGGCCGAAGCCGAGTCGGCGAAGGCGCTGTCGCCGCGCGACGCCACCGTCCGTGAGCTCATCGCCCTGTCTGCGTACCGGCTCGGGCGTTGGGATGTGACCCTGAGAGAGCTGCGGGTCTTCCGGCGGCTCACCGGTGAGCCCCTCCACATCCCGATCGAGATCGACGCCCTGCGGGCGCTGGACCGGCCTGCGACCGAGATCGACGAGGTGTGGAAGCAACTTCAGCGCCTCGACGCCTTTCCGGAGACCCGCGATGAGGCTCGAGTGGTGTACGCCTCTCACCTGATCGACCGCGGTGAGCCACGGCGGGCCTGGGAGATCACCGACCCCAAGCGCCTGACTGCGGATCCGACGGAAAGCGAGTTGCGCGTGTGGTACGTGGCGTCGCGTGCAGCCGGCATCCTCGGTGACACGGCTACGGCGCGCCGACTACGCGAGGCCATCGAGGAGGCGGACCCGGCCTTCCCGGGGCTGGACGCGCTTGAGTCGCAGGTCGCGAAACCCGACTGAGGCTCAGCAGTGCCGAGGCGACGATCCGGGTCGCGCGCCAGGTCAGATGTCGGAAGTCGGCGGCGTCACAGAGAAACCGAGTTGCTTCACCAGCGAGTACACATCGCTGACGGTAGAGACCTCGACGACGATCCCGTCGGAGAAGCGGTACTCGGAGAACGCTCCCCAGATCGCGCGGACTCCCGTCGGCTCGCCAAAGGCGCCGGGTCCGGTGTGCGTGGCCTCGTTCACATAGCGGGCGACCACACGGTCGTCCTCGGCGGTCAAGCGGAGAATCGTGCACTGGTGATCGGGGAACGAGTCGAGAAACCCTCGGGTCCCCGCGATTCCGTCGGCCCGCTTTTCCTCCCGGCGCTCGCCGGTGGCTGCATCGACGACCACAACCGGATCGGCGTAGGTTTGTGCGTACCGATCTATGTCTCCGGAGTTGTAGGCCTCAAATGCATGCTCAATGCTTTCAAGGTTTTGTCGTACGGTTGCAACCACGAATGTCCCCTTCCGAACGCTCCCCCCGGTCCCACTCGGTCCGGGTAGACGCCCCCAACCTAATCCGATCGAATGAGCGCAGCCGATGAAGGAGATCTGAGTCCTGCATCGGCTTGAGGGTCCCCGTGTGGATCCTCTCGCTCGCCCTCCGTGGCTCAGGAGTCTCCCGGGCGCACCTGCAACCAGCGCTGGATGCCCTGTGCCTGCATCGGCCAGAAGGTGTTGCGGTCGTACTGGGAGATCGTCTCCTCGTCGTACCCCTCGTTGCGGTACCCGGTGAGGACCCACTCCCGCATTGCCGCGGTGAGATCACGCTCCACCCCGGCCGCCTCCACCCACCCAACCCAGTCCCAGAGCCGTTCCGAAGCCTGGCGCAGGTGTTGGGTGCTTTCCTCCCGGACGCCGTAGTGGGCGAACCCCAGGAACGCCGGATCGCGAAGGGCGATACGGGCCAGTTGCTGGTCGACCAGATGAGGGTCGAAGTCCGGTGGGGGAGTGACCGGCTGGACCATGTGGCCGTGCGGGAAGGCGATGCCCACAGCGTCGCCGATGAAGCATCCGCCGCTGTCGTCCTCGAAGAACACGATGTGATGCTTGGCGTGACCCGGCGTGTACATCACCTCGACGGAGCGTCGACCTCCCAGCGGGATTCGGCTTCCCTCGTCGAGGATGAGCAACCGGTCGGGATCCACGGGCTCCATCGTGCCCCAGAGACGGAGCATTCCCTCGGTCCCGTAGATGCGTTCGGCGCTGGCCCACAGGCGGTCCGGCGAACTCAGGTGGGGCGCACCTTTGGCGTGGACGCCGATACGAGCGTTCGGGAAGCGCGCGGCGAAGTGTCCTGCACCCCCGGCATGGTCGAGGTGGATGTGGGAGACGGCCATCACCGCCACGTCGTCGACGCCGATGGAGGCGAGCGCGTCGTAGAGGTTGTGGATCGAACTCGACGGCCCGCACTCGATCAGCACCCGGTTCGGTGTGTCGAACAGGTAGCAGGCGAGGCGGTGCTCCTCGTCGTGCATGAAGGCATCGATCTGGTACAGGTCGTGTCCCAGTGGTGTCACCGACACATCGGGCATGAAGCGACGATACCGCCGCGGGCGGCCCGGGGCGGGTGACCGGCCCATTCGTGTCACCCCCGCGCCATACCTTGTCACTACCCGCACTCCCCACTGATCGATGGAGTGTGCAATGGATCTGAACCTCATGGTGGTGTCCGGCCGCCTCGCCGCCCCGCCCGAGATACGCCAGTTCGAAAGTGGTGCGAGGCTCGCTCGCTACCTGGTTACCGTGCGCTCAGAAGAGCCACATCGCCGTGTCGACGTCCTTCCCATCACCTTGTGGGATCCGGCCGACGAGCTGATCGATGCCGATCCCCAGCCCGGCACGAGAGTGTGGGCCGCGGGGTCGGTGCAGCGACGCTTCTGGAGCGGGTCGGATGGCCGGCGCAGCCGCATCGAGCTCGTCGCCGACCAGGTGTGTGTGCGGGAGGAAGCCGCCGACGACAGCGTCGAAGCGGAGCCGGTGGGTGCCGACGCCTGACGGGTAGCCTGCCTGGATGCTCGCCGTCCCCGGTTTCCTGCGCCTGCGCATGGATCCGGTGCGTCTCGCCGGGGCGCGAGGAGTCGCGCTCAGTACTGGCGGACCGGCGGCAGGATGTAGGTTGCGAGCCGACAGCGAGGAGGGATATCACCGTGTGCCGGAGCATTGTTCAGTTGAGAGGGGAGGAGCGGCCCGAGGATGTCGCCTTGGAGGCGGCAGCGCGCCAGTTCGTCCGCAAGATCTCTGGCTTTCGGGAGCCGTCGAGAGCCAACCATGAGGTGTTCGAGCAGGCGGTCGCAGAGATCGCCGCCTCGAGCCGGCATCTACTCGATCACCTGGTCGTGCGGGCTCGCGCGTGAGTACCGACCCACCATCCGCGGGCTCGGGTCACCCTGACCTCGACCGCTTCCTCGAGCCGGAGAGCAGAGCCGTGTTGCGGGCCCTGCCGATCATCATCGTCGCCGTTGTCGGCGTGGCCACGGCTCTCGGTGTTCTCCTGCTCCGCCCGACGGGCGAGAGCAAACCCGACCTCTCCGTCATCGGGGTCAACGCCACTGTGTACGAGGCGGTAACGGAGACCGTTGACGTCAATCCCTGCGAGGGCGTGGCTCCTGAGCAGGCTCTGCAGTGCGCCACCATCTCCTTCCGCCTCACGCAAGGGCCGGATGAAGGCCAGGTGTTCCCGTTGACCTTCGTGGTGGCTGAGACCGCACCCGAGTTCGTCCCCGGAGACCGGGTGGTGCTGGAGTATCAGGCCGGAGCCGAACCGGAGTTCCGCTACAACTACGCCGACCGACAACGGCGCCCGGTGCTCCTATGGGTGGCTCTGGCGTTCGCCGCCGTGGTGATCCTCCTGGGACGGTTGCGGGGCTTCGCCGCCCTCCTCGGACTGATCGCCACCGTCTTCGTCCTCCTGCAGTTCGTGATTCCGGCCATCCTCGATGCCCGGCCGCCGGTGCTGGTTGCGGTGGTGGGGGCATCACTCATCGCCTACGTGGCGCTGTACACCGCCCACGGGTTCAACCGGATGACCACGGTTGCCCTGTTGGGCACGCTCCTCGCCTTGGGTCTCACGGCCATGCTGTCGTGGTTTGTGGTCGAAGCCGCCCGTTTCACCGGGCTGATCACCGACGAGGCCTTCATCCTCACGATCGCCGGGATCGACCCCGCCGGCCTCATCCTCGCCGGCATCGTGCTCGGAGCGATCGGGGCGATCGACGACGTCACCGTCACCCAGGCATCGGCCGTGTGGGAGCTCCACTGGGTGCGCCCGGATCTGGGACGGGTCGCCCTGATGCGGCACGGTCTGCGGGTGGGGCGCGACCACGTGGCGTCGACGGTCAACACCCTGCTGCTCGCCTACGCCGGAGCAGCGATGCCACTGATGATCTTCTTCGTGCTCGCCGAGCAGTCGCTGGGGACCGTACTCAACAGCGAGGTCGTGGCGGTGGAGGCTGTGCGGACCCTTGTCGGGAGCATCGGATTGGTGGCCTCGGTGCCTATCACCACCTGGCTGGCGGCGGCGTTTGCCACCGAGGACTTCGCCCGTAGCTCCCACTCGCACGGCGTGGTCTGACCTCGCCCGTCTCAGCCGTGGTCTTTGCGGGCGATCGGATCCCAGTGCGGGGCGTCGACCACACAGAATCGGTTGCCTTCGGGATCCTCGAGGACCACGTAGTCGGCACCGGGCGGGTATCCCTTCCACTCGATGTGGCGAGCCCCCAATTCGACGAGGCGGTCGATCTCGGCCCGGTGGTCTTTGGCGTACAGGTCGAGGTGCATACGCGGGGGATAGCTGTGCGGCGCTCCGGTGACGCTGAGGGCGAGTGACGCCCCGGGCTGCCCTTCAGGAGGGTCAAGGATCACCCAATCGTCGCCCGGCTCGCGGCGGTTGACATACCCGAGCGCCCGGCGCCAGAAGGAACCTGCTCGCTCGAGGTCCTGGACGACCAGAACAGTGGTGCCGATGGAGAGCATGACATCCATTGTGGTCGGTCGAGCGGCGCCGGCGCACACCTTCTCGCTCCCGGGCGCGCTCGAGTCGACGTCGAAGGTCGCTGATGGGCCTCAACCCGGGGTCGAGGCTGCCTCCGAAGCTGCGGTCAAGAGTTTCGTTATCCGGTCGTCCCTGGGAAATGAGGTCTGGGTTCCGTGACGGGTGACGCTGTCGGCGGCGCACATCACGCCGAGGGTGACCGCCTGCGACTCGTCCCATCCCGAGGCAAGGCCATAGGCGAACGACCCGACGAAGGCATCGCCAGCACCGGTCGTATCGACGGCAGCGACCGCCGGTGCGGGGTAGCGGTACACGGCACCGTCGGCGACCAGTGCGGCGCCGTCCTCGCCGAGCGTGACCAGGAGGCGACATCCGAGCTGCCCGGCTGCGGTCACCAGGTCGGCATCAGAGGCCACGGTCGCTCCGGTCACCTGACCGAGCTCGACCTGGTTCGGTATCAGCCAGTCTGTCTCGGCGAGGAGAGAAGGGTCGATCCCGGCTCCGGGTGCCGGATTGAGAATCGTGGTCGCCCCGGCGTTCCGGGCGGCGGCGAAGGCGGCGGCGGTCACCGCCTGGGGGATCTCGAACTGCCCGACGATGACGTCGATCGGAGCCAGATTCTCGATGGCGGCGACCGCCTGCTCGGGGGTGAGTGCATCGTTCGCCCCGGGGATCACGATGATCCGGTTGGTGCCATCGGGTTCCACCCAGATCGGAGCGACGCCGCTCGCTCCGTCGACCGTGTGTACATGCGAGGTGTCGACGCCAAAGGCGGCGAAGTTGTCGAGTGTCATCCTCCCGTATGGGTCGTTGCCCACACAGTTGACCATGGCCACTTCGGCGCCGAGTAGCCGGGCCATGACGGCCTGGTTGGCTCCTTTACCCCCGAATCCCATGGCGAACCGTTCCCCGATGATGGTTTCGCCGGCATCGGGAACTCGCGAGGTGTAGGCGACCAGGTCGATGTTCGTGGAACCGACGACGGCGATCCGAGGTGGGTGACGCGTGGGGGTCACGATGTGTGGCACCCTAGCGGCCGCTGTCAGCCGGCAGAGAAGGGGAGGATCGGGTGCCTACGGAGAGAGTCAGGGCATGGGACATGCCCGTTCTCGAGTCGGTGGTGCCGGTCGCCGATCTCACCGACACCGTGCGCACCAACCTGGAAGGCGTCGAGTTGGTCGCCGACTGGATGGCGTACGAGCCATTTGCGCCACCCGAGGGAGGGCCGAGCGGGCCCTTCTCGTGGGGCGACACCGTCGGGGATCAGATCGATGGGGTCATGCTGAAGGCTGTGCTCGACTTCGCTTTCACCGACTTCACCAGCGGTCAGCGGTTCGAGGTCGACTACGAGGGTGGCACCTGGTCCGACAGCGAGGCGATGCATGCGTGCCTTCACCGCGCTTGGCGGGGTGGCACTCCGATGCTCGACGGTGGCTATCTCGCCACGGTCACCGTCGATGACCTCGATCGGATATTCCAGGGCACGGTGTCGATGCCGATGCTCGACGAGCGTGCCTCGGTCCTGAACGACGTCGGGGCGGTGCTCGAGGAGCGCTACGGGGGGCGATTCCATCGGTTCATCCAGTCGTGCGCGCCAGCCGTCTACGCCGACGGCGACGGCCTGCTGGAGCGGCTGATCGTCGAGTTCCCGCGCTTCGACGACCGCAGCGCGTATAAGGAGCACACGGTCGTGTTCCACAAGCTCGCCCAACTGGCACTGTGGTCCCTGCATCTGACCATCGGCCCCGAACGCGGCCTCGACATCCGCGGGTTGGACCGGCTGACGGCGTTTGCCGACTACATCGTGCCGGTGGCGCTCCGGGTGATGGGCATCCTCGACTACTCGGAGGATCTCGACCGTCGAATCGGTGCCGGCGAGATCATCGAGCGCGACTCGAACGACGAGATCGAGATCCGTATCCACACCGTCTACGCCACCGCCTTGCTGACCGATGCGATCAATCGACGGCGTCCCGCCGGCCGGGCCGTGATCATCCCGCATGTGGACTATCGGCTGTGGAGCGTGTACCACACGACGCACTGGCCGCATCACCTGACCCCAACCATCATGTACTGAGGGATCTCGAACCGGAGTCAAAGGCAAAGGAGCCCGCCCCCCGAAAGGCTGGCGTCGGTCTTCCGGTTGCGTTCAAGGCCTTCATACACTCGGAGACATGCCTGATGAGCCGCTGAGAAGGGTGGAAGAGCGCGGAGCGGAACCGACGTCGTCGGCTGAAACATCGGCAGGGTCGGGGGAGGGGCGGGGCGCGCCACCGACCGCGCTCCCTGGGAGCCAACACCGCGTACGACCATCTGGCTCACGGAGGCGCCTAATTTTGCTCGTGGCGGGGGTCGTGTTCATCGTGCTTGGAGTTGGCGTGATCGCCCGCGTCGCCATCGACCTGGCGGTGTCCAACGCGGTCGCTCGCGAGGAGCAAGAGCGCTTGACCGAACGCTTCGCTGAGCGCCAGCGACTCGCCGCCGCTGGCCAAGTCGATGGTGTGTTCGACACCGGCCCGGTGAGTCATCAGGAGGTGGATGTCGGTGCGTTCACCGACGGCGATGACATCCCGGTGTTGCTGTTCGACCCCGCCGATCTGTCGCCCGCCGCCCCGATACGCGACGCCATCGCCGAGTTGTCCCCGCTGCGCGGCGACCCGCTCGGTCGCATCGAGATCCCGGCGCTCGGTCTCGACTGGGTTGTGGTGGAAGGGACCTCCGCCGCCGAGCTTCGCAAGGGTCCCGGGCACATCCCCGGTTCCCCCTTGCCGGGGCAGCCCGGGAACGCGGTACTCAGCGGTCACCGCACGACCTATGGTGCCCCGTTCCACCGGCTCGACGAGCTGTCTGAAGGGGATGAGATCATCGTCGAGACCACGATCGGGCGGCATCGCTACAGGGTGGTGTCGTCGCTCGTGGTGGCTCCGACCGACATCTGGGTGGTCAACGGGCGTGACGGCGCCTGGCTCACCCTCACCACCTGTCACCCGAAGTACTCCTCCCGTGAGCGCCTGGTGGTGTTCGCCGCTCTCGTCGAGGGGCCGAACTACGCAGCGGTCGAGGCGCAGCGAACAGCACCGTACGAGCCCCCGGTGCCGCCGGAGGGCTGAGCCCGGTCAGTCCTTGGGGGGAGTGTCCCAATCCTGGATGTCCTCGCCAGCTTCGGTGGCGAGGATGTCGAGGGCTGCGACGGCACCGGCACCGGCAGAAATGACCACCTGGCTCCGCTTGGGCCGGGTCATACGACCGACGGCGTAGACGCGGGGGAGGCCGGTCCGCTGTTCGCTGTCCACCAGCACCGCGCCGGAGTCGTCCACTTCGAGTCCGAGGGCGGTGGCGATGACCGGGGTCTTGCCCTCATTGAGGACGACGTAGTCAAAGGCCTGCGTCTCATCAGACTCGGAGATGACGGAGAGTCCGGTGGGGGAGGGGACCACGTCGCGAGCGCGCTCGGTCAGAAAGCGCGCGCCGTGGGATTCGGTGTGAGCGCGTGCGATGTCGATGAAGTCGGTGCCCCCCGTGTTGGGGACTCCGAGGTAGTTGTGGAGATGGGCGTAGTGAACCGCCGTCTTGTCGTCGCCGTAGACCAGCGCCTCGTGGCCGTTCTTGGCGAGGAAGAGAGCGGCGCTCAGACCTCCTGGTCCGTCTCCGATGATGGCGATCCTGGCCATGACTCCTCCGATCCTGCGATACCCTTGTCTCTATCGATAACGGAGTCATAATGCCCGATCTTCCCGCCACCGACACCGACTGGGCAGAGCGCCTCAGCCCTGAGCAGTACGACATCCTGAGGTGCAGCGCCACCGAACCGGCGTTCACCGGTGCCTACTGGGACACCAAGGACCCAGGATCATACAAGTGCGCCGGCTGCGGCACCGAGCTGTTCCGGTCCGACGACAAGTACGACAGCGGTACCGGCTGGCCCTCGTTCGTCGCTCCGGCCGACGTCGCGGCGGTGACCACCAAGCCCGACACGAGCTACGGCCGTGTGCGGACGGAGGTGCTGTGTGCCACCTGCGGAGGTCATCTCGGGCACGTGTTCGACGACGGGCCTGGCTCCGACGGGCTGCGGTACTGCATCAACTCGGGAGCCCTGGACTTCGATCCAACGAGTGAGTGACCTCGCGGTCGGTGACGATGGGATCACGCGCTGCCCGTGGCCCGGTTCTGACCCCCTGTATCTCGATTATCACGACACCGAGTGGGGGCATCCGGTCCTGAGCGACGCCGGCCTCTACGAGCGGGTCGCGCTCGAGGGCTTCCAAGCTGGCCTGTCGTGGATCACGACCCTGCGCAAGCGAGAAGCCTTCCGCGAGGTCTTTGCTGGTTTCGACCCCACGACGGTCAGTCGCTTCGGCGACCGGGAGGTGCGTCGGCTCCTCGATGACGCCCGCATCATCCGCAACCGAGCCAAGATCCGCGCCGCCATCAACAACGCGTCACGCGCGCTCGAACTCAGTGCCGAATTCGGATCCGTCGCCGCGTTCCTGGCGCGGTACGCCGACTTCGCCCGGCAGGCACCGGCGTCTTTGGGAGACATCCCGGCGATCACAGAAGGGTCCAAGGGGCTCAGCAGGGATCTGAAGGCTCGCGGCTGGTCGTTCGTGGGCCCGACGACGATGTACGCCCTCATGCAGGCCGTAGGGCTCGTCAACGACCACCTGGACGGGTGTCATGCGAGAGCAGCGAGTGAGGAGAGTCGGGGTGCCTGGAGGGTGGTGTAGCCGTCGTACCTTATGTCCCATAATCCACGTTATGTAACGTTGCTTCGAATTGAGAACCTCGCCACACTGCGGATCCCCATCCCCCGGGGCCAGGCGACTTCGCTCACACCGGCCGGATGCGATCGTCGGCCGGTCCCCAACTCCAGGCGCTGAGGTCGAGGGGTTCGACGCCGATCTGGGTGAGCACCGTGCAGATCTCCGCCCGGTGATGCGTGCTGTGGTGGTACATCTGGACAAGGACGACCTCGCGGTCGATCTCGTCCTTACCGTCCCGCGACAGAATCGGATCGGCCGGGAGTGACTCGGCGTGTGCCGTCAACGAGGCGGCCGCCAGGCGGGCATACTCGGCGAGTCGATCGAACCCCGGCCACGGGTCGTCGGACCCGTAGCGCTCCAGCTCGGTGTCGCCGAGCAGGGCGGCGTACGCCCCTTCGGCGCCGACGATGTGCAGCAGGGTCGACCGGATCGAGCCGTAAACACCCGCGACCGAGGTGTCGTCGAGTTGCTCGTCGGTCAGCGGACGGCAGTGGTCGATGAGGGCGAGGTTCGCCCACTCGTTCTGGCGGTAGAAGTCAGTGATGAGGTTGCTCATGGCGCCAACGATAGGCCCCCTCCCCCGGCGGGGTAGCGGCTACCGGTCCCCCGCTACCGTGACCGTATGGACTTCGCCATCCTCGCGCTACGGTCGATCGTTGGCATCGTGTTCCTGGCGCACGGGGTCAAGCACGTGATCAACCGGGACAAGACGATCCGGTGGACGGCCTCGATCGGACTCCGCTACCCGACGATGCAGTGGTTCCTCATGGCCTTCGCCGAGATCGGCATCGGCATCTCGTTCCTCGCCGGATTTCTCACCGCGATCGGAGCGGCGGGCCTCATTGCGATGATGTTCGTGGCGTACTGGACGGTGCATCGCGGCGCTGGCTTCTTCGTATCGGCGCGGCCTGATGAGGGCTACGAGTACGTTCTGACTCTGTCGGTGATCGCCGCAGTCGTCGCCTACCTGGGTCCCGGCCGGTACTCCGTCGACGATGCCTTGGGTCTCACCGAGCGGCTCTCAGGTACCGCGGGGCTGACGATCGCCCTGGCAGGCATCCTGGCCGGCGTGCTCCAGCTGCTGGCGACCTATCGGCCATCCGATACCGACCAATCAGAATTCTCGCCGGCGACGCCCCAGTCGTAGATTGCGCTGCCGCTCGATGTCCAGCGATCGTCGGACGTTGACGAGTTCGGTACGAAGTCGGCCCAACCGATCCGGGTCGGTCGTCTCTCCCGCAGCTTCGAGCGCCGTGCGGAGCCGGTCCGCTTCCTCGACGATGCGGTCACGGTCCTCGGAGAGCTCCTTGACCTGAAGTTCCATGGCGGCGAGCTCGTCGCGCAACCCGTCGATCTCACCCTGGAGGGCGTCGGCGAGTCCGGGCGTCGGTGCACTTGTCTCGCCACCCGGTGGCATCGCGGTCAGCGCGTCGGTCAATGCCTGTACGGCGCCGCGTAGCCGGTGGTTCTCGTTGGAGATCGCGGTGTGTTCGCTGAGCAGACGGCGCGCCAGTTCGAGCTGCGCCTCGAGATCGTCGGCGCGAGCCTCGGCCGCGGCCAAGGTGTCACGGGCCGCACCGACCTCATTGCGGCGGCGCTCGGCCAGCCGCATGGTGGCTGCTGCCGCCCACGCTGCCTCGCGCTCCCCCACCGTGGCGGCGGGCATCTCGTCGACGGATGCCTCCCGTGGTTTTGGGCTTCCGAGCCATCGCCGCAGCAGGGCGTATCCGACGGCCATCACGATGACTGCAGCAAACGCGAACAAGAGCCGCTGTCGCTTGGATGCCATGCCGGGAGTCTACGGCTTCAGACCGGCACGCACCTCGGGCCGAGGAGTAGGTTCGGACACATGCGAGTCCGTCCGGCCACTCGTGACGACCTGGTTGCGGTGCGGAGAGTCGCTGACGCCGCCTATTGGGACAGCTACGCCGGCCTCCTCAAGCCAGAGACGGTCGGCAGGTTCCTCGAAGCGGCCTACTCCCCTGCTGCTCTGCGGCGGCGCCTTCTCGCCGGTGGACTGCGCGTCGCCGAGTGGGAGGATCAGATCGTCGGGTTCGTCGACGCCGAGAAGTCTGAGGCGGCGACCATCGTCGGCGATGTGTCCACCGAGCCCCGATTCCGGCGCCATGGGGTAGGGCGTGCTCTCGTCGAGGTTGCTCGGGTCACCGAGCCGGAACGGCCAGTCCGAGCGGATGTGGTGCTGGGCAACATCGACGGCGAGCGGTTCTTCGAGGCCCTCGGATTCGTACCCGGCGAGGTCATGGCGACGACCCTGCACGACGAGGAGATCGTCGAACGGCGCTGGTGGCTCAGCTCGGAACCCGCTGGGTAGCCTGAAGGGCATGAAACCCGAAGAAGTCCGAGCGCTCCCGAAGGTCCTGCTGCACGATCACCTCGATGGCGGTCTGCGGCCGCAGACCATCCTCGACCTCGCCAGCGACGCTGGTTACGACCGCCTCCCCTTCGACGACGCTGCATCTCTGGCCCGCTGGTTCCATCAGGACGGCTCGTTCTCGCTGGAGCGGTATCTGGAGGCTTTCGCCCACACCTTCGGGGTCATGCAGACGCCCCAGGCCGTCGCCCGGGTCGCCTACGAGGCCGCTTCCGACCTTGCGGCTGAAGGAGTGGTGTACGCCGAGATCAGATTCGCCCCCACCCTCCACCTCGAACGCGGGATGTCGCGAACCGACGTGCTGGAGGCGGCGATCGACGGGTTCTCCCGAGCCGAGGCCGATACCGGGCTCCCGGTTCGCATCCTGGTAGACGCCCTCCGTCAGCAGGACGACTCGGTCGAGGTCGCCGAGGCGGCCGCGAGTTTCGCCGGTGAGGGAGTCGTCGGCTTCGACCTTGCCGGGCCAGAGGCGGGCTTCCCCCCGTCACTCCACGCCGAGGCCATCGAGATCGCTCGCCGCGGTGGCCTGCGCATCACCATCCATGCCGGAGAAGGTGATGGCGTCGGCAGTATCCGAGCGGCACTCGACCAGGGCGCCGAGCGGATCGGGCACGGGGCTCGGATCATCGAAGACACCACCGTCGAAGACGGCGAGATCGTCGAGTTGGGGCCGGTGGCGACCGAGGTCCGCGATCGCGGCATCGCCCTCGAGCTGTGTCCGTACTCCAACCTCGACACCGGCATGTATCCAACTGCTGCCGATCACCCGATCGGCCTGCTCTACCGAGCCGGGTTCACCACCACGATCAACACCGACAACCGCCTGATGAGCGCCACGTCGATGAGCCGCGAATTCACGCTCGCCGTAGAGGATCAGGGGTTCGATCGAGACGACCTGCGAGCCATCACCCTCAATGCGGTGGAAGCGGCTTTCTGCGATGAAGAGACGCGGAGCCGTGTCAGGGAAAGGGTTGAGGCCGGGTACGCGAACGGCTGAGTATTTGGTATTTGGTACTTGGTATTCGCAGACACCCGCACCAGGTACCCACGCGGCCTTCTGGCTGTGAGCTGTCGGCTGTGAGCTGCTCTCTCTTCGTACCAAGTACCAAGTACCAGGTACGACTGGGCAGCGTTGCTGCCCAGTCCTACCAGGTCAGCTTGGGGTTCCTAGCCGCCAGCGCATCGTCCGGACGCGACACCGGCGTCTTGTGGGGTGATGCCTGGACGTGGGCGGCGTCCGTGGCGGCGAGGATGGCGATTTCGTTGAGGGCGTCGGCTAGTGCCTCGATGGTCTCGGGCGACTCGGTCTCGGTCGGCTCGAGCATGAGGGCTTCATCGACGATCAGCGGGAAGTAGATGGTCGGGGCGTGGAAGCCCCGGTCGAGCAGCGCCTTGGCGACATCCATGGCCCGCACGCCGGTCGCCTTCTTGAGCGCAGCAGCCGACGCGACGAACTCGTGCATCGGTGGAGCGTCGTACGGAATGGGGTACCGCTCCTCCACCAGGGAGGCCAGGTAGCGAGCATTGAGCACGCTGCGATCGGCCACTACCCGCAGCCCCTCGGCTCCGAGCAGGCGCATGTAGGTGAGGGCACGGAGCACCACCAGGAAGTTGCCGTGGTTGCCATGCACCCGACCCACCGAGTCGGCTGGCATCTCCCAGCTGAGCGCGCCCTCGGCGTCGACGGGCAACGGCCCGGGCAAGAAGCGGACGAGATGCTCCACCACGGCGACCGGGCCCGCACCAGGGCCTCCCCCACCGTGCGGGGTGGCGAAAGTCTTGTGGAGGTTGGAATGGACGATGTCGAAGCCCATGTCCCCGGGACGGGCCACCCCGAGGATGGCGTTGAGGTTCGCCCCGTCGTAGTAGACGAGCCCGTCGACGTCGTGGATGGCGCGGGCCATCTCGATCACATCCTCCTCGAAAAGGCCGAGCGTGTTGGGATTGGTGAGCATGAAGCCAGCGACGTCATCGTCGACGGCAGCGTGGAGTGCCTCGAGATCGACCATGCCGCGATCGTCGCTGGGGACCTGCACCGCCCGATAGCCAGCGAGGGTGACCGAGGCCGGGTTGGTGCCATGGGCCGAATCGGGAATGAGGATCTTCGTGGGATTACGACCCTGGGACTCGTGATAGGCCCGCATGATGAGAAGGCCCGTCAGTTCGCCGGAGGCTCCTGCGGGTGGCTGGAAGGTCGCCCGGGCCATACCGGTGATGGCGCACAGGATCGACTCGGCTTCGAGGAGGACCTTCAACGCCCCCTGCGTCAGTTCGGCTGGCGCAGCCGGGTGCAGGTCGCGGAAGCCCCCTTGCTCGGCAGCCCAGTCACACACCTTCGGGTTGTACTTCATCGTGCACGAGCCCAGCGGATAGGCGCCGAGATCGACGGCGAAGTTGCGGTGCGCCAGCCGGGTGAAGTGGGCGACCAGGTCGCGTTCGGAGACCTCCGGGAGCGCCGGAAGCGAGTCCGTTGTCTCGGGGAACCCCAGATCGTCTTCGGGCACGTCGAGGGGCGGGAAGGACCAGGCACGACGCCCCGGCACGCTCAGTTCGATCAGCGTCGGCTCCGGGCTGCCGCCCATCAGCGGGGTGCTGGTCGCTCGTCCTCCCGGTTCAGCCATCGGCGATCACCTCCCCGAGCGCGTCGGCGAAGCTGTCGAGTTCCTGGCGGCTCCGCTTCTCGGTGACCGCGACCAGGAGGCCGTTGCGGTACTCGGGATAGTCGTGGTCGAGCGGAATGCCCGCCAGATACCCGCGGTCGGCCATGCTCGTCACTGCTGAGGCGGCATCGATGGGCAGCACCACCCCGAACTCTCGACCGTACGGAGCGTCGCTGATGGCGGAGAGCCCCGGTAGGTCGAGGAGCCGTCCGCGGAGATAGCGGGCCTTGTGACTGCTCTGTCGGCCGACTTCTGCGAGTCCGTCGGGTCCGAGCCAGGCGAGGTGGATGGCAGCGGCTACCGCATTGAGGGTCTGGTTGGTGCAGATGTTCGACGAGGCCTTCTCACGGCGGATGTCCTGTTCGCGGGTACGCAGGGTCAGCGTGTAGGCGCGTCGCCCCTCGCGGTCGACGGTCTCCCCAGAGAGCCGCCCCGGAATGCGCCGCATCAGCCGCTCGGCGACGGCGAAGATCCCCACGACCGGCCCACCGAACGACAGCGGGTTTCCGAGGGGCTGGCCCTCGGCGAAGGCGATGTCGCAGCCGGCAGCGCCGGGTGTGCGCAGGATGCCCAACAACATCGGGTCGACGGAGGCCGCGGTCAGCGCGCCGAGTTCGCCGGCCAGCGCCACGGCTGTGTCGTACTCCTCGATGATCCCGAGATAGTTGGGCTGACCGAAGACCAGAGCTGCCGGTGGTCCCGTGGCGTCGCGATTCCACGCGGTGCGTCCGTCCTCGAGCGGATGCTCGATGATCGTCACGCCTCGGGCGTGGGCGAAGGTGGCGATGACCTGACGGGTGTGGGGATGCAGCCCGCGTGAGACCCAGACGGTGTCGCGGCCGGTTTCCGCCAGTGCCAGGTTGACCGCTTCGATTCCTGCCGATGCGCCGTCGTAGAGAGAGGCATTGGCCACCGGCAGACCGGTTATCGCCGCCACCATCGACTGGTACTCGAACAGCGCCTGAAGCACTCCCTGGGCCACCTCGCTTTGATAGGGGGTGTAGGAGGTGACGAACTCGGGCCGCATCGTCAGCGAACGGACGACTGGCGGCAGGTGATGGTCGTAGACGCCTCCTCCGGCGAAGCACACGAGCCCGCTGCGGTTCTGGCGTCCGAGGTCCTCGACGTAACGCATCACCTCGAGTTCCGACATCCCGGCGGCCACGTCGAGCGGCTCGGTCAGCCTGGCTGCCTTCGGGATGTGGGCGAACAACTCGTCCGCGTCGGCCAGGCCGAGCGCGGTCAGCATCCGCTGCTCCTGTTCGTCGGTGTGGGGGGTGAACGTCATGAGCGCCTCACAAAGGGCATGTCGACGAGACGGGCGGGCACCCAATGGTCCCGCACCTCGACTTCCACCGCAGTCTGGTCGTCGGGGGCCGGCGGAGCGAGGTAGCCCATCCCGATCCCACGCTCCAGCGTCGGGCTGTAGTTGCCACTGGTCACCTCGCCATCCGAGGAGCCAGACCGGATCCGGTAACCGTGCCGGGGCGGTCGGCGGTCGTTGAGGACGAATCCGACGCGGGCGCGGGTGGGGTCTTGATGGCGGCGGGGCTCGAGAGCCTCCTTGCCGTCGAAGGCGGTGTCCCAGCCGACCGCCCAGGCCAGTCCCGCCTCGATCGGGTCGGTGGTCTCGTCGATGTCCTGCCCCCACAAGGGCAGGCCGAACTCGAGCCGAAGCGTGTCGCGTGCACCAAGACCACACGGCGTAGCCCCCGCCTTCAGGATCGCCTGGAGCGCGGCGTCTGCCTGCGCCCGCGGCACCACCGCTTCTCCCCCGGCCTCACCGGTGTACCCGGTGCCAGCGACGATCGCGTCGCCCGCGATGACCACGCGGTGGCGGTTGGGCGCCGCGCCAAGACCCTCCGAGAGGACGCGGGGGCCATCGGGGCCCTGGACGGCGAGAAGGGCAGTCGAATCACGCAGGTCTGAGACGCGTGTGTTGGATCCAGCTGCTTCGGCGAACCGCGCCATCACCCGTTCGTGGTTGGCGGCGTTCGGCAGGACGAGCAGCCGGTCCGGCTCGAGCCACCAGACCACGATGTCGTCGAGGATGCCGGCCCGATCGTTGAGGATCAGCGAGTACTGACAGCGGCCCGGTGTGATCTTGCCCAGGTCGTTGGTGAGGATCGATCCGACCAGCTCGGCTGCCTCCGATCCAGCGACCTCGAATCGACCGAGATGGGAGACATCGAAGACCCCGACGCCGGTACGCACCGCAGCGTGTTCGGCGAGCGTGCCGTCGTACTGGAGCGGCATCTCCCAGTCTCCGAAGGGCGTGAAACGAGCACCGAGGGCCTCGTTGGCCCCATGAAGCGGTGATCGGCGGTGCACGGGCGGGACTCTAGTGAGCGTCCTCAGTCTCAAGGCTCGAAGTCCTGACGGCACTCCCCTGGCCGGTATTTGGTACTTAGTACTTGGTACCAAATACTAAGTACCGGAGGCTCTTAGCCGACCTCGGAATCACCCAGGTCGATGACCTGTACCGGACCGGGGATACGGGTCGGTGCGGTGACGTCGTCGAGTTCCGGGGTGGTTTCGAGGCCGTACTTGATCAGAAGGTGCAGGTAGTCCCGCTGGTAGAACACCTTGCAGGAGACCTGCGGATGATGTTGACGCAGCAAACGCACCTTGCGGTTCTTCTTGGTGACGAGCTTCTGGTTCATCGTGGTGATCTCGATGTACATGTTCTCGTCGGGCAGGTAGAAGTCGGGCGTGAAGTACTTGGCTGCTTCACCGGTCTCGTCGAACTCGATGGCGAACGATGCCGGTTCGTACTCCCACGTGATCCCGTAGAAGTCGAGGAGCCGTGCGAACTGCCTCTCGCTCTCGTGAGCGAAGGCGACCAGGTCCGCTTCGGTCCGGAAGTCGACGGTCAGCTCAGGCCTCCATGGTGGCGTGTTCTGCTCCGGTCATGCTGGCACGCTCGGGCAGCAATTCGAGTATTTCCCCCTCGAGCTGTTCCTGGACCGGTCCGACGGCGATGCCGAACACTCCCTGCCCCCCGCGGAAGAGGTCGACGACGTCCTGGTCGCTGTTGGCGGCGTAGATCGTCTGCCCGTCCGAGAGGAGGGTCACCTCGCTCAGCGGGTTGTCGCTGTCGAGGCGATCGCGCAGGATGTCCATCGCCTGCCGGACTTTCTTGAGGCTCATGCCGGCGTCGAGCAATCGCTTGACCACCCGCAGTTGCACGACGTCGGAAAAGGAGTACTGGCGTTGCGTACCCGAGCCCTGCGCCTCCTGGAGGGAGGGCTTCAGCAGGTCGGTGCGTGCCCAGTAGTCGAGTTGGCGATATGAGATTCCGACGAGTCGGCACACCTCGGGTGCGCGGAAACCCTGTTCACTATTCACGGCCAGACCTCACCTTCCCAGAGCGAAGCTTACACCACGGTAATTTCCCGAAGGGAACTACCCGACTGGAAGTTAGGAATCGCGCACCCGAGTTGTCAACAACCCCTGTGGAAAACCTCGCGTTTGGCGCTGCGGGATACCAAATACCAAGTACCAAGTACCAAGTACTCGGCTCTGTCAGCCTGTCCCGAAGTCGTCCGGTGAAACGTCGGCGAGAAAGTTGCGGAATCGGGCGACCTCCTCCTCCTCGTCCTCGTCGCGTATCTCGACCCCCGCTTCGTCGAGGATGGCCGGACTCACGAAGATGGGCGCACCGGAGCGGACGGCGAGTGCGATCGAGTCTGATGGTCTGGCGGACACGATGGTCTCGGTGCCATTCGTAGCGAGGACCAGGTCGGCGAAGTAGATCCCGTCGCGTAGGTCGGTGAGGACCACGCGCTCCACGGTCGCCCCGAGGGCGACGGTGACGTCGCGCAGCAGGTCGTGAGTCATGGGGCGGGGTGGTTCCATTCCCTCTAAGGCGAAGGCGATAGCGGCGGCTTCGTTGGCGCCGATGAGGATCGGCAGGAACCGATCGCCGCCGCGTTCGCGTAGGAGGACGATCGGTGTATTGGTGGGCAGCTCGATACGGACACCGATCAGCTCCACCGGGATGGCATCGCTGGTCACCCGGACAGCCTATCAGTGGCATGCCAGAAAGCCTCCGCGGCGTACCGCTCGGGGTCTTCCTGGAACCGTGGCAGGTCGAGCACCGCCCATAGCGACGGAACATTGCGGTATCGGCCCTCCCAATCGAGGCCGTAGCCGATGATGAACTCATCCCCCACCTCGAATCCGCGGTACTCCAAGGGGACTTCCACGATGCGCCGGGGCCGCTTGTCGAGGAGGGTGACCGTCGCCACTGAGGCCGGACGCCTGGTTTCGAGCAGCGTGCGTACCGACGACAGGGCGAGGCCGGTGTCGACGATGTCTTCGACCACGAGGACATGGCGCCCGGTGATGGCCGTGCCCGAATCGACGGCGATACCGACCCTCCCCTTCTCGCCGAAGCGCGTCAGGCTGAGAAAGTCGATCTCGATTGATGTCGGGAGATGGCGAGACAGGTCGGCGAGAAACGGGACCGACCCGTTGAGCACGCCGAGGAGGACCAGGTCGCCGTCGCAATACGCCTCGGATATCTCTGCACCCAGTTCGGCGATGCGCCGCTCGAGCGTGATCGCGTCGATGACTTCGGCGAGGACGGTCATCGGCCGCCTCCGAGCACACCGGGCATCAGTTCATTGATACGGGCGTCGAGGGCGTCGGTGAGCGGCGACGCCCGGCCCGGCGTGGGATCTCCGGTCGGCAGCGGGGCCAGCGCCGCTTCGAGTCGCGTGTGGTACCAGTCCGGCAGGGTGTCACCGGCTGCGCTCTGGGTGGCCGGGGCGAGCAGGTAGTCGCGCGGCCCGAGCGCCTGTGAAGCCCAGGCGAGCAGAGCGCGCGACGCCTTCCGCCGGTCGGTGGATCCCAGGACCACGGCGAGGATGTCACCCCGGGGCGCCTCAACGTACGCCAGGAGGGTTTGGCCGGCCATGAGCGTGTCCCCGGTGCGCAGGCCGAGGAACTCCGGGTACACGCCCAGATCGCGGTTGGTGGCGGTGATCTTGACCTGCCGACCACCGATGGCGAACGACACCTGTCGAACTCTGACCACGGCGAGCACCTCAGGGTGCTTGAGGGCCTCCAGGCCGAGGCGAATGATGTCGTTGGCCGACGAGTAGTGGCCTACGGCGTCGAGGCCGTTCGGGTTGCGGAACCGCGAGTCGTTCATCCCGATCTCGGCGGCCCGTTGGTTCATGAGTTGCACAAACGCCCCTACCGAGCCGGAGATGTGCTCGGCGAGAGCGACCGAGGCGTCGTTGCTCGACTGCACCATCATCATCTCGAGCAGCTGGCCGACCAGCCAGACCTCCCCCCGGCGTATCGCCGGCTGGCCGATGTAGCCGAGGGGGGCGGCGGCTGCGGTCGCACTGATCGTGCTCGAGTCGAGGAGGCTGGCATTCTCAACCACCAGGATCGCCGTGAGGAGTTTGGTGAGCGACGCCAGGGGTCGCTGCCGGTCGGCGTTGAGGGATCCGATCTCGGCGTTGGCCGTGACCGACCACGCCTTCCAAGCGGCGGCGTCGACCACCGGCGGCGGACTGAGGGGGTAGGCGGTCGCCGGTGGAACCGGGGCGTGCAGCGGCCCCGGACCGATCGATAGCGCGAGAGATACGAGGGCGGCCGGGAGCACGATCAGCCGTTGAGTGTTTCTCGGAGGGCGGCTCGCACCATCGCCTCCTGCATCGTCCTCGCCGCCTGGGCGACCTCGGCGAGGACCTCGGCGGCCTGACGGCGCGAAGCGGGGCTGGCGTGGCGCAGCAGCGTCGCCGTCATCTGCCGGAGCAGGTCTACCTCGCGGTTCGCGCCCTGCCGGATTATCCGGAGATGGCGCGACTCGAGGCCGTGCCCCACCATCCGCCATGCCGCCTTGGCGATCTCGACGTCATCGGCGCCGAACAGGGGGCCATCGGGCGTCTCGGTAGGAACGATGATGCCGTGATCCACCAGCTCGTCGACGAGCGATGCCGGCATTCCGGCGCTACGGGCGAGGTCGGCGGCGTCGAGGGTCGGCGGTGTCATCTCACCGAAGTAGGCGGCGGCGGGCGGCCCCGGCGTCGGCGCCAGGGTGGGCTCCTCTCCCCGCTCCAGGGATCTGAGGTTGCTCTTGATCACCTTCAGGGGCAGGAAGTGGTCGCGCTGCTGGCGAAGGATGTAGCGGACCCGCTCGACGTCCTCGGAGCGAAACTCGCGATAACCGCTCGAGGTGCGTGGAGGGTTGATCAACCCCTCGCTCTCGAGGAATCGGATCTTGGACACGCTCACCTCAGGGAACTCGGCCTTGAGGGCCTCGGCGACGTCGCCGATCGTGATGCGCTCTCCCCCGCTCATGCGCCGCGGGCGACCACGAGGTGGAAGCGTCCGATGATGACCTCGTCGGCGGCGTCGAGGACCGCCGTATCGGCCCGACGGCCGTTCACGTAGGTTCCGTTGGTCGAACCGAGGTCGCGCACGGTGAGGACTCCGTCTTCGACGGTGAACTCGGCGTGGTGTCTGGACACGGTCACGTCGGCGAGGTAGATGGGCGCGTCGACGTCGCGACCGGCCTCGGTGCTCCCCTCGGGAAGGGCCCAGTGCATGCCGCGTCGGGGACCGGAAGCCACGATCAGGGCGTAGCCGGCGAGGCCGGGGATCCCGGCCGCTGCTTCGCGTTCGCGAACCGCTCTCGCCTCGCCCACCGGGTCGATGGTCTCGGTCGGATCGTGTTCGGTGGTGTCCCCGGGATCCGGGGTTGAGGTATCGGCCATCACGAGGGAATGGTACCCCTGATCCTTCGACTGCAGGTCGAGGGTCAGCGGATCAGGTTGCTGTACGCGGCGGCGTCCATGAGCGCATCGATCGCGCCCGGGTCGTTCGGTGTGATGACGACGAACCACGCATCGTCGTAGGGTGACCCGTTGACGAGCGCCGGGTCGGCCACGAGCGCGTCGTTGATTGCAGCCACCTCCCCGGCGATCGGCGCGTAGACCTCGGCGACCGATTTGGTCGACTCGATCTCAGCGATGGTGTCCCCCGCGGCGACGGTGGTTCCGGCGGCGACGATGGCGACGAAGACCACGTCACCGAGTGCGTCCTGGGCGTAGTCGGTGATACCGATGCGCACTCCCCCATCGTCGATGGCGAGGACCCACTCGTGTTGATCGGTGTATCTGCGGTCCTCGGGGACGTTCACCGGCACCCTCTCAGGTCGACGACGGGCCCGAGGATACCGGCGGACCGGCCGCGATGAGACGGCGGGCGTCCCCGATGTACATGACCGCCGAGACGTAATAGAAGACGAGGGCCGGAATGGCCCCGGCCCAGGCGAGCCACAGGACGGCGTCGTGATCCCACCCGGCGTGGACGTAGAACGCAGCGATGGCTCCGTACAGGACGAACGTCCCCACCTTGCCGACCCAGCGCACCTCGAGGGCGGTCTTGAGGCGGATGGCGAGTATGGCTGCCACCGTCGTCACGATCACTTCACGCACGACGATCGCCAGCGCCACCGGCCACGGCAGGACTCCGGCGATCCAACCCCCGATCACGGCGGCGCCGACGGCGAGGCGATCGGCGGTGGGATCGAGGATCTTCCCGATGGCGGAGACCTGGTCGAGGCGCCGGGCGAGGTAACCGTCGACCCAGTCGGTGGCGCCGATTCCGAGGAAGAGCAACCCGGCGGCTGCGGCGTCGTCCCGGGCCAGCAACAACCAGAGGAACAGCGGGACGAGCAGGATGCGAATCCCAGAAACGACGTTCGGAATGGTCACGGTGTGTCGACGCCGCGCACCCGGAAGGGGATGCGGGCGAGTTCCTCGTCCTCGCCCTCCACGATGAACACGTAGCCTCCCGCCTTCGGGAACCGAACGTTGCCGAAGGCGCCGACGAGCGGTACCACGTTGGAGGCGCCGGCGGGAAGTGACGACGGGGCTCCCACCCTCAGGTTGCCTTCGGAGCGCACGCCCATGTCGGCCCCGTCCTCGTCGACGAGGGTGATCTTGATCAGGAGGTCCCGATTGCGGTCGGCCGGGCCGACCTCCGCCACCAGGACCACGGCGATGCTCCTGTACACCACCGGGAAGGCTCGGGCGGTGATCGTGTCGAAGGCGCCGCCGAGGACGTAGAGCTTGCCTGCCGTCACCTGGGCGGCGTCGGCGAGCATTGCCGAGGTGAGCTTCATGCTCGGTGCCCCGGGGTATGTCGGTCGGTCTTCCTCACCCGACGGACACTAGTGGGCGGTCAATCTCCGGAGGCGAGTCGCCAGGGGTCGGATGCCGCCACCTCGGGGTTGGCGGTGACCCGGAGGTGGTCGTGGCCGTCGGCGAGGTGGATCAGATCGCCGAGCGTGACGGTGTCCCAGTCGATGCCCTCCGCGGTGGCTCTGTCGATATCGAACAGGGTCACCGCCGGGGGTGTCCCCCCACCGACCCACGAGTGCGGCTCCTGGCAGATGTCGAAGGACTCGAGGCCCCTCCACCGTTCGAACACCATGGGCAGAAAGAGTCGCGCCAGCGGCATGAACGCTTCCGCATGGTCGGCGGGGCTGTACTCCTCGAGCGGTGCCACGTATACCGCCAGGTGGCGCCCCTCGGGTGAGGAGCGGTACGCGGCGAGATCGACGAGTGAGCCCCGGGTGATCCGAAAGCCGAGGGGCGCCACCACATCGCTGAAGAGGGCGACGACGGCGTCGTTGGTGTGTGCGGGCAGGAACTCTGCATCGACCGTGGTAGTGGTCTCGGCGACAGCCGTCGTCGAAGTCGAGGCCGTGGTCGGGGCGGCGGGTGCCGTCATGGAGGGAGTGTTGGTCGCGGAGCCTCCACACGAGGAGACGAACACGGCGATGGCCACGACGAGAGTTCGGCGGACTCGCATGGGGGCACGATACATCCGGGTCGAGTGCAGTTTGGGGGCTGTCGTAGACTCACCTCTCACGCCATCTCTTGGAGGGACCGATGGCCAGGGACCGGATCATCGGCATCGTCGCCGCCATCGCCATCATCGGCGTCGGCTGCGGCGCGACCGGGTCGGCACGCGGCCCCGATGGCGAGATCCTGGGCGCAGGCGAGGTGGCGGTCGACCAGCTGCGAGCCGGCGACTGCTTCGAGGACCCGAGTGCCTCGACCGCCTCGGTGTCCCAGTTGCTGGTGATGTCCTGCGACGATCCGCACGACAGCGAGATCTACTTCGTGTACGACGTGTCGGGTGATGTCTACCCCGGCGCCCTGGCACTCGACGACGAGTCCGACCGGCGCTGTGCCGTGGAGTTCGAGTCCTTCGTCGGTTCGCCCCGTGCCGAGTCGGACCTGGAGTTCTTTGCCCTCATCCCGACGCGTGAATCATGGGAGGCCGACGATCGGACGGTGCTGTGTGCCCTGTTTGCCCGCGACCTGCAGCCGCTGACAGGATCGATGGCCGGCTCGGGCCGCTGAACTCCTGAGTCGAGAGGGGGCGTCCGCTCCGGGATTACCCGCTGGCACACCCGGTCACTCGAAGCACTCCTCGGCACCCTCAGGCATCATCCCTGTCCGTGCGACCCACGGGTGCCATCGCGTGTCGGGATCTGAGGCCACCCAGTTGTCGAACGAAGGCGGCGGGGTCATCTCCTCGTCACCGAGGGCGAGCAGACAAGTACCGATCGACGCCAGCTCCTCGTAGGTCTCGCGAGCGTCCGAGTCAGGGTGGGGTTCTGCGGGTAGTGCGAGACCGGCCCGACAGCGGGCGTGAAGCAGATCCACGGCCCGACCGGCCTCGAGGACCCAGACCCAGCCCCGCCCGGCGATAGGCT
>DATKBG010000201.1:0-2692 GCA_035514255.1 Acidimicrobiia bacterium | reverse complement strand
ACTGCTTCTTCTTATGGCGATTGGCGCGCAAGCGCTTGCGATACTTGTGCTTGCTCATCTTCTTGCGCCGCTTCTTTACGAGAGAACCCATGATCCTTCGGGTGTCGAGGAGTGCGTAGGTTGGTAGCAGTTCGCCCGTTTAGCAAACTCCAGCGACCACGAAGGGGCCCAGATGGCGCCGAGTAACCTGCGTCGAATGCGTCCGGTCATCGGGGTCACCACCAGTCGGTACATGCTCAGCGAGCGAGTCGACCGCGACCGCGTGTACCTCGCCTTTCTCACCTATACGACGATGGTCCGGGCCGCAGGTGGCATCCCGGTGTCATTGACGCCCGGCGCAGCCGAGGAAGCTCCGGCGCTGCTCGAACGCCTCGATGGGCTGCTTCTCGCCGGCGGCGGTGACGTCGATCCAGATCGGTACGGGGCAACGCCTCACGAGTCGGTCTACGGCATCGACCCGGCCCGCGACGAGTTCGAGATCTCCCTGGTCCGGGAAGCTCGTGATCGACGCCTGCCGACGCTGTGCATCTGCCGCGGCATGCAAGTGCTCAACGTGGCCCTCGGCGGGACCCTTATACAGGACATCGCCGCCGACGGACCGGGCCTCATCGATCACCGGCGAATCAACGAGCCAGCGGGAACCCGCCAGCACACCGTCGACCTCGACCCGGGGTCGTCTACCGCCCGAGCCATCGGAGCCGACTCCGTGACGGTCAACTCTCTGCACCATCAAGCGATCCGCGATCTCGCCCCTGGCCTCATCGTGACCGGACGAGCTCCCGACGGCATCATCGAAGCGGTTGCCAGCGATGACGACTGGCCGATGTGGGCGGTGCAGTGGCATCCGGAGAGCCTGGGTGCCACCGACGAACCATCGGCCCGTCTTTTCGAACACCTGGTTCATGCGGCGCTGGAGAGCACCGCTCCCGCCAACGCCGACACCCTGTCGTAAGGAGATCGCATGCCAGCCGACTTCACCCTCACCGAGCGCACCATCGTCGTCACCGGAGCCAGCCGGGGGATCGGCGAAGCGATCGCCGTCGCGGCCGCAGACGCCGGGGCCAACGTGGTGCTCGCCTCCAGAAAGCAGGACGGTGTGGATGCCGTCGCCGATGCCATCCGCGAGGCCGGTGGCATGGCCCTGCCGATCGCCACCCACACCGGGCACGCCGAGGAAGTGGACGCCCTGTTCGAGCGTGCCGTGGCCGAGTTCGGAGCGGTACACGGACTGGTCAACAATGCCGCCACCAACGTCTACTTCGGCCCGATGCTCGGGATCGAGGAACCCGCATGGGACAAGGTTTTCGAGGTGAACGTCAAGGGCTACTTCAACGCCGCCCGTGCCTTTGCTGCCGCCGCCACCGATGGCGGCTCCATCGTCAACATCGCCAGTGTGGCCGGCATGAGATCGGCGCCGTTTCAGGGGGTCTACGGCATGACCAAGGCGGCCGTCATCTCCATGACCCAGACGCTGGCGCACGAGTTGGGCTCCGTCGGCATCCGAGCCAACGCGATCGCGCCGGGGCTCGTGGAGACTCGATTCGCCGCCACACTGGTCGACGATCCCGCCCTCCGGGGCATGTTCGTCGATCGCACCGCCCTCGGCCGGCATGCCCAACCCGACGAGATGGCCGGAGCCGCCATCTTCCTGCTCTCCGAAGCATCGTCGTATATGACGGGGCAGGTGATCGTCGTCGACGGGGGGATGACGGCCAGCTAGGCGAGACGCCGTCGCCCGTCATCCGTGGCGGTTGGCTCATGGCTCATGGCCAGACAAGAGCGGCGTCAGCCGTTGACCGTTGACGCAGACGGAGGACGGAGGACCGAGGACGTCTCCTAGCGCAGTGCGGTCGCCAGTTCGCCGATCTGGCCGCGGTGTTCGGCTTCGTGCTGCAGCAGGTGGTGCATCACCCACTCGCTGGTGACCGTTCCTCCGTCGGTCGGGCGGTCCTCGAAGAGGAAGGCGTCGTCCTTACCGGCGAGGCCGTCGTGCAGGAGGTCGCGCACCCACGCCAGGCGTTCCCGGTGTCGGCCCAGGCTCTCACCGGTGACCGAGGTGAGGCGACCGGTGTCGTCGCGCACGTCCACCGGAAACCATGCGGCCGCCTCTTCCGGAAAATCCTCGCCCAGGATCTCCGCGTACAGCCAGTCCAACTCGATGGCCGCTATGTGATAGAGGATCGTGCCGATGGTGTTTGGATGGCCGGACACCTCGGCATCGATCATTTGAGCGTCGAGGTCCTGGAGGTGACTCAACGTCCGTCCTCGGCACTCGTCGAGCATCGCCACCAGCAACCCGACCGCCGGGGTGAACCGGGGGTCCCTGGCCAGGCGGGACTCTCTCACGACTCCACCAGTACGCCGGACCGATCGATCTCGGGTTCGAGAACCTCGCCAGCACCGGCAAGTACCTCCTCGAAGGCGTCTCGTACAGCTTCGCCGGTGCTGTCGGTGACGAAGGCGAGTACCGACGGTCCCGCGCCCGACCAACAGGCGTGAAGCGCGCCGGCGGATCGTGCTGCGGTCATCAGGTCGAAGGCCATGGGGACGAGGCTAGCCCTGGGATGCTCGTGGAGTTCGTCCCCGCCAGCGGCTGCCAGCACGGCGGGCTCACCGGTGCGCAGGCCTTCGACGAGCGCAGCGATCCTGGCGGCGGTGCGGACCGCCACATGTCGCGACACCATGTCAGGCA
>DATKBG010000200.1:0-5375 GCA_035514255.1 Acidimicrobiia bacterium | reverse complement strand
TTCGGCGCCGGCTTCCACTGGTCGGCGGCCGCCCTCCAGTTCTGAGGGGGCGAACCTATTCGCGCACCCCCTGACGATCAGTCGCCGCCGCCGAGGCGTCGTCTCCTCGCCCGGCCCCACTTCCCCGGTCTGAATGCGTTGAACGCGGCCATGACCACGATGGTCAGTACTGCCCCGAGGTGAACGAACCTCGCCACCCCCGACACCCACCAGACGACGAGGGCCACCGCGGCCACGATGGTGAGTCCGGCGGCCACGAACAGCCAGTTCTCCGGGCGTAGCAGTCGCTTGTAGCGCGGCGTCGGATGCATGCGGTCGGTGTCGATGCCGACGACCAGGGTCACCGCCAGGTCGAGCGCCTGGCTCTCGTCGGCGGGGTCCACCGAGACGGTAAGAGGGGAGGTGTACCCGTCGCCGTCGAGGAGCGAGCGAACACCATGATCGGCGAGCAGCGAGCGGAAGCGCTCGGCGCGCTCGGTGTCGTCGAACCGAGCGACGGCTGCGAACCCGTCTCCCATCATCCTCCGAGCGTATCGCTCAGTTGTTGGAGGTAGGGGTGGGGATTCGAGCAGGTCGCGGAATCGGCTGGAAGTGGTTCCAGCAGTGCTCGTTCTTGTTGTACGCGGACAGCTTCGTAGAGCAGCCGTCGGCGCCGCAGACCCGTCCTTCACCGTAGGTCTTGCGCACCCGGCCACCAGCCAGTTTCGAGATCGAGTGGTCACTCACGGCACGAACCTTGCCACGGATCGTGCTGATTCTCAAGGTGAGGAAGCGTGTATCGCCAGCGGCCAAAGCCGAGTAGTCTCCCGGCTACGGAGAAAGGAGGTGGTCCCACAGTGAGTTCCAGTATTCATAGGACCCCGGAGGTGGTCGGGCGCTAGAGCGGCCAGCCACGGGGTGGCCGCTCTCCGGGAATGATCCCGGTGGTGGCGACTCCAAACCCGGACCACCGGAGTCGGGAGATCCACGAGACTGGTCCGCTCGTGGCAGCGTCACAGACGCTGAAGTATCTCCCGGCTCTTTCGCGTCCGGAGTCGGATCACATCCGGGCCAGGACCCGCACTTGAGCGTGGGCGCGGGGCGGGTCGGTCGGGGACCACGGTGTAGTCGTGCATCGTCGGCATGGGTCACCCATCCTCCCCCAAGCCGCCCGGTCCCACCGTGAGCACGTCGCCGGTGGCTATCTCGTCGAATCGGATCCGGTCGACCACGACCACCGGGCAGGTGATCCCGTACAGCTCCTCGGCGACGACCGCCCCCACCAAGAGGATGTCGTCCGGGTGGGCCATGACGATCGCGGCCGGGGCGGTTCGGAGCCGGATCGCCTCTGCGATGACGCTCGCCGCCGATGACGAACCGCGCCCGGTGGGCATCACCAGGATCCTGCCGGTAACCGTCTCACCTACCTGCGGGTGGCGGCGGTCGATGATGCGGCCCGAGTGAGGGTCCAGGCCACCCCACATCGAGAGGGGCTCGTCGAGTACCAGGGCGGTACCCCGAGCCTCTCCGGGGAGGAGTACCCGGTCAGCCACGCCACACCGCTTCGTCGCGGACGACCCGTCCGGCGATCGCCGACTCGACGCAATCCTCCAGCGTCCCGAAGGCGACTTCGACCCCCATGTTCCCCGGCGCGTAGTACGCCCACTTGCCCGAGTTCGTCATGACCACCCCGTCGAGGTCCCCCATGATCGGTGTGATGTACGTGCAGGTGTCGGTGACGATATGAACCCCGGCCTCCCGGAGGCGGCCAGCGGTCCCGTCGGCGGCGGCTTCGGCGAGCTCCTCGCGGCTCGTGTTCAGGTAGACGCTTACGCTCGCGGCTACGGGTCGACCGTCGAACAGCAGCGCCATCCGCCGCATCTCGTGGACGGAGAAGTGGGGGGTTCCGACGCTGATCGCCGTTAGCGGGCCGTCGGTGGCGGTCGACAGGTCGTCCCACGCCGAGCGGAGTGCCGTGAGGGAGACATCGATCACCAGGTCGGGTTCACCGCCGAGAAGGGCGTCCTCGAGGGTGTCGGCCTCCGGGGTTACCCCTACGGCGTGGAACATGGCCACCCCACCCGAGGAGGCGGCCGCGGCGCCGAGCGCCTTCAGATCGTCCTCTGACGCCTCGGGGGGAAGTCCGGTGATGACGGGGACCAGTGTCCCGGTGGCACCGCCGACAAGGTGACCGAGCACCGGGTAGAGCGCCTCCGACCGCGCCACTCGATCGGGCAGGCCCTCCAGTCCGAACACGGCTCGGGCGGCTCGCCGCTCGTCGAGGTGAAGGCCGGCCTCGGGAACCCGACCCGTGATGGCGGCGCAGGCGTCGATGAAGTCGCCGTATCGGTCGGTGCGGGCCCCGAGCACCGAGTTGGCGAACACGATGGCATTCGACTCCGCCCAGGCGATGTGCTCACCGAAGGCCGGTCGGTGGGCACTTTGATACGGGGCGCACGTCCAGGTGGGTTCCCCGCCGATGGCGACGTAGGCGGCCATCAGTCGGCGGCCGTGTTCGGCGAGGGTCGCATCCCCCCGGAACAGCTCGGGGTGCAGCAGGTCCAGCGATGACACGTTGAGGGTGGTGGGGACCCGCACCCGTCCGCCGGTAGCGGCCAGTCGTTCGGCGAAATCTAAGCCCGCTTCGCCGTGATAGAGGCACGAGTCCAGGTGCGCTGACGTGATGTCGATGAAGCGTTCGGCTCCGCCCGCCTCGCCCATCCGAACCAGGATCCGCATCGCAAGCGCCCCTGCCTCACCGTGCTCCCCATCGAGGAACGAGCGATCGAAGTCGGAGAGGTGAAGCGTCACGGCGGAAACGGTAGAGGAGTGGCCAGTGGCCAGTGGCCAGTAGAGCCGAGCACGCGTCAGGGCGACCGCCTAAACTACAATCCTGTAACTCGATCACGGAGCGGTCCATGGTTCTCGCCGAAACCTTCACCCCGGCCCTGGATCATCGTGCCGCCGCCACTACTGCGGCGTCGATCCACCTTCACTATGAGGGTTCGGTGATCGATCAACCGCTCGCTCGCTATACGGGTATCGATGGTCTCGACGGCATCGCCGTACTCGCTCCCACCCAGGGTCTCGTCGAGTGGTTTCCTCACGACGATCAGCCCCTCGCCGACCTCGCACCGCTGGCCCGTGAGGTCGATGGGAGCGGGGTGGCCCTGTGTGTCGTCGTACCGGCGTCGCGCATGGGTGAGGCTCACCGCGCGCTGCGCGGTGAGCCGCTGACACTGCAGCCGTGGTGGCGCGACGGTGAGACGGTTCGGTTCGGGGGTCCCGAAGTACCCTGACGGGTGCCATGCCGGTACCGCTGTTCACCCAAACGCACATCGCTTTCATCTGGGACTTCGATCGCACCCTGATCCCGGGCAACCAGCAGGAGCCGCTGTTCGTCCACTACGGCGTCGACGAGCAGGAGTTCTGGAAAGAGGTCGACGGGCTGGTCGACTACTACGCCCGCCGCGGCACCATCGTCGCCCGGGACACGGTCTACCTCCTCCACATGCTGACCTATGTCCAGGCGGGCATCTTTGACGGTCTCACCAACGCCAAGCTGTTCGAGTTGGGCAAGGAGATCGTCCCGGCGCCAGGCATCCCCGATTTCCTCGAGGCGACCCGTCGACGGATCGCCGAGGACGAGCAGTTTGCCGCCGAAGGGATCACGGTGGAGCACTACGTGGTGTCGACCGGGATCCGGCCCATGATCGAGGGCAGCGTGATCGCCTCCCACATCGATGGGATCTGGGCGAACACCTTCATCGAGAAGCCGGCGCCGCCTGGCTACAACGCCGCTGGATCGCAGACCCGGCTCGATGTCGACGGCAAGGACCATCCGATCAGTGCCGTGGCCTACATGATCGACAACACCGCCAAGACCCGGGCGATCTTCGAGATCAACAAGGGAGTCAACCGACAGGCCATCGACGTCAACGCCCGGGTGAGTGAGGATCAGCGTCGGGTGCCGATCCGCAACATGATCTACATCGCCGATGGGCCGAGCGACGTGCCGTCGTTCGCCATCGTCAACGAACGGGGCGGTAAGACCTTCGGCGTGTACACCACCGAGCCCCGCAACAACTTTCGGGGTGTGCGCGAGCTCCAGGAGCAGGGGCGCATCCAGGGGATGGCCGAGGCCGACTTCCGGGAGGGCAAGGCCGCCTACCTGTGGCTCATGGACTCCCTGGAGCAGATCGCCGAGGGCATCCTCGCCGACCGGGGCCGGGCCGTCGCCGGCATCCCCAGGCCGCCGGGCCACATATAGGCGGCCTTCGGCCGCCGGTCGCCCGTCGCCCGTGAGTTGCGCCGCCGTGGCCGGACGGGTACCAAGTACTAGGTACCAGGTACCGACTGAGGAGATCGCTCGATGAAGGTCGAAGGTTTGCGGGTTTTGGTGACCGGCGGCGCTTCGGGTTTGGGGGAGGCGACGGTGCGGCGGCTGGTGGCGGCCGGGGCGTCGGTGGCGATCCTCGATCTGGCGTCATCGAAGGGTGCCGCGGTGGCCGAGGAACTCGGTGTCGTCTTCGTGGCGGCCGACGTCACCAATGAGGACGACGTCGCCGCTGCAGTCGACGGGGTATCCGAGGCTCTCGGGGGGATCGATCTGTGCGTCAACGCCGCCGGGGTTGCTCCGGCACACCGGGTGCTTACCCGGGACGGGGAGATGTTCCCGCTCGACCTCTACCGCTTCGTGATCGACATCAACCTGGTCGGGGTGTTCGACGTGACCCGGCACGCCGCCCGCCACATGGCCGCCAACGAGCCCAACGACGATGGCGAGCGTGGTGTCGTCGTCAATGTCGCATCGGTCGCCGCTTTCGAAGGTCAGATCGGCCAGGCGGCCTACTCGGCCTCCAAGGGCGGGATCGCCGCCATGACCCTGCCACTCGCCCGTGACCTGGCTTCCTACGGCATTCGGGTGATGACGATCGCCCCGGGGATCATGGACACGCCGATCCTCGACGCCGTGTCCCCCGATCTCAAGGCCCAGCTCGCCGCGGTGCACGTCTTTCCGAAGAGGCTCGGCCACCCCGACGAGTTCGCCGCTCTGGTGGTCCACATCGTCGAGAACGCCCTCCTCAACGGCGAAGTCATCCGCCTCGACGCCGCCGCCCGGATGGGGCCGCGGTAGGGCGGCTCCTTCTGTCCCGAGCCTCTTCTGCGGTCCCTCCCCCCGAAGGGGGGAGTACCTGACGGCGGAGCCGTCAATGGAGGGAAGAGGGCGATGGCTAGGTGGGCATTGTGACGCGTTCGGCCTCCCCCTCCGTCATCGGCCGAAGGCCGATGCCACCTCCCCCTACCGGGGAGGGGACCGCGCGGTGAGGTCTCTTTATCTCCCTTTCTGCGGTCCCTCCCCCCGAAGGGGGGAGTACCTGACGGCGGAGCCGTCA
>DATKBG010000199.1:0-7961 GCA_035514255.1 Acidimicrobiia bacterium | reverse complement strand
CAACACCCAACGACGACACCACGGCCGATGGAACCAAGGCGCCACCCCAGCTCAAATCATGATCCCCAACCCCAAACTCCAACCATGACCCGTCGCACAATCGCGCGATGCGACACCGAAGGGGGAGGTGGCTCGGCCCGTGAGGGCCGAGACGGAGGGGGAGGCCAGACGCGCCACCAGGCCTCGAGTCACCTCCTCGCGACCTAGTCTCGACCAGGTGCAACCTTCCCCTGCCGACGTCTCGACCCACACCACCACCGGGGCGGTGGCCGTCACCCCGCATCATCTGGCCACCGAGACCGCGGTGCGAGTCATGGCCGACGGCGGGACGGCGGTGGATGCGCTCGTCGCCGCCAACGCGGTCCTCGGCATGGTGCTGCCGACGACCTGTGGTATCGGCGGCGACCTCTTCGCCATGGTCCACCGGCCGGGCATGGATCGTCCTGACGTGCTCAACGCCTCCGGACGCGCTGGCGAAGGGGCCGACGCGGCCCGTCTTCGCGCGGCTGGCCACACCACCCTCGATCTGCGGTCCGGCGACACGGTCACCGTCCCCGGCTGCGTGGATGGGTGGGGGGCCCTGCTCGGTCGTCACGGCACCCGGCCCCTGGCGGACCTGCTGGCGCCGGCGATCGCTCTGGGTGAAGACGGGTTCGAGGTCTCCGCCGAGTTGAGCTCCGACCTGGGCAGGATCGAGGGCTTCGTCGCCCATCAGGCCGGGGCGGCGAGCCTCTACCCGGACGGATCGGTGCCCGCACCCGGCGCGATGATCACCCGGCGAGATCTCGCTGACACCCTCAGCGGCATCGCTGGCGACGGCCGGGATGCCTTCTACCAGGGACCGGTCGCTGCCGCCATCACCGAGGCGACCGACGGCATCCTGACCGCTGACGATCTGGCGACCAACCATCCCGACTGGGTCGAGGCGATCGGCGCCCGGGTGTTCGGACTCGACGGCTGGACGGTGCCACCGAACAGCCAGGGATACCTGACGATCGCAGCCGCGCTCCTCCTCGAAGCGCTCGATCCGCCGAACGATCCGGAGGATCCCGGGTTCCACCACGCCGTCATCGAGGCGTACCGGGCGGTCGCCTGGGAGCGTGACGACCTCGTGGCCGACCCGGACCACGCTCCACTCGAGGCTGCCGAACTACTCGACCCGCAGCGGATCCTGGACCGCCTCTCGCGACTGTCGGCCGACCGCGTCACACGATGGCCGGCGCCGGATCCGGCACCGGGCGGAACGGCCTACTTCTGTGCCGTCGATGCCGACGGCATGGCGGTCTCGATGATCCAGTCGAACTTCACCGGCATCGGCTCCGGAATCGTCGCCGGTACGACAGGGGTGTTCCTGCAAAACCGCGGTGGCGGCTTCAACCTCACGCCAGGGCACCCCAACGAGGTAGCACCCGGCAAGCGGCCGCTCCACACCCTGTCACCGACGCTGTGGACCCGGGAAGGGTCTCCCGCCATGGTGCTCGGGACCCGCGGAGGGCATAAGCAGCCCCAGTACCTCGTTCAGATGGTGGCCCGGCTCTTCACCGGCGCGATGGGATTGCGGGAAGCGCAGGCGGCGCCCCGCTGGCACGCAGATACCGTCGATCCGCTGGGTTCAGCGATCGCCGTCGAAGTCGGGATGCCGGAAAGCGTCGTGGTCGGACTCGTCGAGCGGGGCCACACGGTCGACCGCCGTCCCGACGCCCCCGCCGGATGGGGGCCGATCTCGGTCGTGACGATCGACGACACCGGCACCCGACGAGCGGCCGCGGACCCGAGGGTCAGTACGGCTGGCGCGGACGGCGACTAGGGGCCGCACCGCCTGTTGTTCGAAAACCTCCCGTCGCTCTTCGGCGGCAGCGAAGGCGGCCTCACGCAGTTCGCGGGCGATTCGCTGCCGGTCACGCCGACCCTGGTAGGCCATCCACACCGCGAAGAGGATGGTCCCGGCCACCATGATGGCGCCGACGATCCACTCCCTGCTGCCGCCGGGGATGGAACCCGACTCGTCGAAGAGAGCCTGCCGCCACGCCTCGTCAGCAGCCTCGAGGTCGGCGCCGGACGGATCCGAAACGACCACCGGACCCAGCATGTCGACGGCGAACTCGGTGAAGTCCCCGGCGCCACCGAACCTCACCTCCGGGTTCCACACGATCGGATCCGCGATCGTCGGTCCTACCAGCCACGGCGTCGGCGGCCACGGCTCGCGCAGCCCGACGTTCTGGCGAACGAAAATCAGATGGACGGCCTCCGTGGTGTCGTTGAACCGGTTGCGGTACCAGCCGAGCACCTCCTTGGCGAAACCGGCGGGGTAAGTCCCCTCGCTGACCCGCCACTGGGCGAGGTGGACCAGACCGCGTTGGATGCTTCCCTCCACGGTGCCGATCAGCCACGACGACACCACGATCAGTCCCTCGTCGCCGAAGGCGGCGGCCCGCAGGTGCTGGTTCTCGTGCCAACCGAGCCCCACGCCATCGAGGGGTAGCTCGTCGGCGAAGACGCACACGGCCACGCCGTCGAGGCCACCCATGGTGTCGTCGATAAAAGATGCCGCCTCAGCGGTGGTGACGGCCCACCGGCGCGCCATCTCTTCGCCGATCCCCGAGGTGAACACCCGTGCCGGCCCGGCAGCCAGCTCGTACTCGAAGGACACGGCTGGGAACCGATCGGTGCAGGAGGCAACCGAGGCGGGCCCCGCCAGTGCAGGGCTGGCCACCGACAGCACCACAGCGGCCACGGCCAGGACCACGCCGCGACGAAAACCCGGGGAAGAAGGAGAGTGACTCATAGGCGCTAGCTGCCATCGTACCGACGGTCCCGAAACAAGCCATAAAGCGCCCAACCCCTCACCCGAAACGGCGTAAGGGCGTCGACAGTCGTACAATCCAGATCGTGAAGGGACGCAGCAACATCATCACGACGGCACTCGCTGGTCTCGTCGCCGGGCTGTCGGTGGCCCGTTGGATCCGGAAGGCCCGTAAGCGGGCCAACTCGACTACGCCGGGGGCCACCACCGTCGAGGCCGACCTGATCGACATCAAGGGAATCGGTCCGGTCTATCGGCAGCGGCTCGCCAAAGCGGGCATCGACTCGTTCGACGAACTCGTCGAAGCCGGGGCAGCCAAGGTGGCGACCGTGACCGGTGTCGACGAAGCGGCCGCCGCCGATTGGATCGCACAGGCGATCACCCTCGCCGCCTCATCTTGACCGATCGCCCCAGTCCCTATCTGGAGCGTCCCGAGCAACTCGACGACCGCCTCTCGGGGGAGCCCCGCTACCGCACCGATCAGGTCCGTGAGTGGCTCTACCGGCACCCGGTGACCGTCGTTGATGCCATGACCAATCTTCCCGGCTCGATCAGGGAGCGCCTCGAGCCGCTGTGGCCCTTCGACATCGAGACCGAACAGACCACCGATCGCGGTCGAACGATCAAGACCCTGTACCGCACCGCCGACGGGGCGGCGATCGAGTCGGTGCTCATGGGCTATCAGAAGCGCACCACGTTGTGTGTGAGCAGCCAGGCGGGCTGTGCCATGCGGTGCACCTTCTGCGCCACCGGCCAGTTCGGATTCGAGCGCCACCTCGATGCGGGAGAAATAGCGGCCCAGGTGGCGCACGCCAATGCCCGTCTCCGAGCCGAGCCCATGCAGTCCGCGCCGGGTCGGGTGACCAACGTCGTTTTCATGGGCATGGGCGAACCGCTCGCCAACTTCGACAACGTCGCCGAGTCGATCAGGCGGATGATCGAGCACATGGGGATGTCCGCCCGATCGATAACCGTGTCCACCGTGGGGGTCGTGCCCGGGATCGACCGCCTCGCCGAGCTCCCCTGGCCGGTGACCCTCGCCGTCAGCCTGCACGCTGCCGACGACGCCCTCCGGGAGTCGCTCGTCCCACTCAACCACCGGTACCCGATCAGCGACCTGCTGGACGCGGCTCGCCGCTTCCGGAGCGGAAAGGGCCGGCGAGTCACCCTGGAGTGGACGCTGATGAAAGACGTCAATGACGATGCTCACCAGGCGAGGGCGCTGGCCGCCATTGCCCGGGATCTCGGCGCCCATGTCAACCTGATCCCGCTCAACCCGACGCCACTCGCCCCTCAGCAGCGCCCGAGCGCGGAGCGAGTCGAGGCCTTCCGGGCAGAGGTCGAACGGCATGGCGCCACCGTCACCGTGCGCGACACCCGCGGGACCGACATCGACGCCGCCTGTGGTCAGCTCCGGGTGTCCAACGAGATACGGGTACGACGCCGGGTCCTGGCGGTCGACGAGGATCGGTAACCTCACGGCATGGCACTCGAACCCGGTGACCGGGCACCCGACTTCGCCGCCACCGACCACGACGGGCGCGCCGTGCGACTCGCCGACTACGCCGGGAAGGGTCTCGTCCTCTACTTCTATCCCAAGGCGTTCACTCCGGGATGCACGACCCAGGCCTGCGACCTCCGCGACCGCTACGAGACGTTCTCCGCCGCCGGGTACGAGATCGCCGGCATCAGCCCGGACTCCCCTGAACGCCTCGCCGAGTTTCGCGCTGAACACGACCTGCCCTTCCCGATGCTCGCCGATGAGGACAACGCCATCGCCCGTGCCTACGGCGCCTATGGCACCAAGAAGAACTATGGGCGCGAGTACGAGGGGATCATCCGCTCCACGTTCGTGATCGGTCCCGACGGCCGCGTCGTGGAGGCTTGGACCAACGTGCGCGCCAAAGGCCACGCTGACCGCCTGGCACATCTCCTGGGCTGACCTGCCCGGGGCGGAAGGGACTTCCTAGTAAACGGCCGCTCCTACACTCATCGGTCCCGAGTCCTCGCCGGATAGGTCATGCCGAAACTCTCTCGAGATACACACTTAGGGCTACTCGCCGCCGCCACCGTGATCGTGGTGTCGATGCTGTCGTTCGGCATCAGCCGGGCGGCGGCCGGCGACGCCATCCTCGGTGGGGTGGAAGTGTCCGGCGTCGGCATCGGCGGCATGACGATCGACGAAGCCAGGGACCGCCTGGCGGAGCTCGAGCGCGACCTGCGCACCGCTCGGGTGCCCGTGAAGGTGGGAGCCGCCGATTTCGAGCTGCAGCTCGCCTCCATCGAATACCGGCTCGACGTAGATGCCATCCTCGACCAGGCGGTGGTCAACGGCCGCACCGGCAACGTGCTCGGCCAGTTCGCCTGGTGGCTGCGTGACCTCGTCTCACCGCCGATCGAGATCCCCCTCCCCTATCGATACGACGAGGACGCCCTCGATCTGCTGCTGCGAGGATGGGAGGTCGAGGGCCTCGCCAACCCGCCATTCCCCGGCGAGGTCGCCGTCGTCGACGACGAGATCACCTATGTATATCCCGCCGCCGGGACCGGTATCGACCGGGAGGCAGCGGTCGCCCTGATCAGCGCTTCGATCGGCGACCCGGGTCATCCGGCGGTCGTCTTGCCGACCACGATCCTGCTGCCCAGGGTCACGGCAGCCGATGTGGACGCCGCGGTGGCCGAGACCGCGCGACTGCTCGCCGGCGGGGTGACGCTCACCGACGAGCCATTCGGACGCGAGGTGGTGATCCCCCGCGACGTGCTGGGTTCGGCCCTGGTGATCACGCTCGACGACACCATCCCGGAGCCCGAGTTCGAGTTCGCCGTCGACGCCGAGCCACTCGTCGGCTTCCTCGACGGCTTCGCCGAGTTCCTCAGTAACCAGCCGGTCGATGCCGAGATCCTGATCGACACCGAGACCGATGAGATCACCCTGGTCCCGAGTATCCCGGTGTACGCCACCGACGAGGATCTGCTCGCCGACGCCGTCTGGGAGGCGATGAACGACCCCGACCGCGCCGGGATCCTGCCCCTGAAGATCGTCGAGGACGCCGACTTCTCGACCGTCGACGCCGAGGCGCTGGGGATCAAGGAACTCCTCGGGGAGTTCACCACCTACCACGCGTGCTGCCAGCGCCGCGTGATCAACATCCAGCTGATGGCCGACAAGGTCGACGGGGCACTGGTCCTGCCCGGTGAAGAATTCTCGCTCAACGACCGTGTAGGTCGCCGCACCGTCGCCGCGGGCTTCGTGTGCGCCGGTGCCCTCGTCGGCGGCGAGCTTGTGGAGGAAGGCGACGTCTGCATCGGTGGCGGCACCAGCCAGTTCACCACCACGCTGCACAACGCGGTCTTCTTCGCCGGTCTAGAGCATGTCGACTTCACCCCGCATTCGGCGTGGTTCAGCCGCTATCCGGAGGGCCGCGAGGCGACGATCGGATGGCGAGAGCCGGAGTACATCTTCCGCAACGACACCGAACACGCTCTCATCATCAAGACCCTGTACACCCCTGATTCGATCACCGTGAAGATATACGGCGACAACGGGGGCCTCGAAGTGGAGGCCGGCCTCTCCGACCGCTACAACTTCAGCAGCGTCCGCGAGACCATACGCCTGAACAACGAGCTGAAGACGCCAGAAGCCTGCTCAAAAGACACGGCGGTGACGGTTCAGGGGGGCCACGGCGGATGGTCGGTGACCGTCTACCGCTACCTCACCTACGCCGACGGCACCGAGCTGACCCAAGAGTGGAACTGGCACTACACGGGTCTGTACCGCATCAAGGAGTACAACCCGGCGACCTGCGAGGTAGAAGAGGAACCCCCACCAGAGGAGCCGGAGCCCTGAGTCCTGGCACCGGCTCCTCGTTCCCATCAGTGACCCGCGGGGCCACCGCTAGGGTCGGAGCATGAGCGAACCGATCGATGCCCTGCTGCTGCTCGCCCTCCCGGCATCGGGCAAATCTGAGGTCCGGCGCTATCTCGAGCAGCTCCCGCCCGACGTCTGCACCTCGGACATGCGGCTCCGACCGACCATCCAGGTCGACGACTACCCGTACGTCCACCTCATGCGGCGCATCTCCGAGGAGCAGCTGGCGCTCGGCCTGGAACCGTCCTTCTTCGCCTCAGCCGACGACCCCTTCATCCACTCGGGAGACTGGCTCACCCTCATCCACTTGCTCAACGAGGACGTGGCGGGCCTCGGCATGGTGATCGAACACGACCCGGACCCGGCCGCGCTCCTCGACCGCTTCGACCGGGCACGGTCGCTGGCCGGGGTGACGTCCATCGAGCAGGTTGGACGGTCCGACCTGGCCGCGGCGATCACCGAAGACGCCGCCACCCTCGCCGGCGACCTCCCGGTGGTCGATCAGGACCGTCTCGACGGGTCGTCTCTGCTCATCGAGTTCGCCCGGGGCGGACCGGAGGGAGCAACGCTGCCCCTCGATCCGCCGCTCGGCTATCAGCACTCACTCGCGGAGCTCCACCCGGTGATCCTCGACAAGGCGTCGATCCTGTACGTGTGGGTCACGCCCGAGGAGAGCCGGCGGCGCAACCATGAGCGGGCCCTGCCCGGCCCCGAAGGCGACGCCTCCATCCTCCACCACGGCGTTCCCGAGGCCGTGATGCTCGGCGACTACGGCACCGACGACATGGATTGGCTCGAGGAGACATCGCCCGTACCCGGAACCATCGAAGTGGACCGCGGCGCCATGGGACGCCATCGGCTGCCCTTCGCCCGGTTCGACAATCGCGAGGACCTCACCTCGTTCCTTCGGGGTGACCCCGACGACTGGCCGAGCGACGACGTGGAGCGCCTCCACACCGGACTCGCCGCGGCGTTTGGCGAGCTGGCCGATCGTCAGAGCCTTCGGTCCTAGGCGACCTCAGCACTCGTTGCGCAGCGCGGCTTCGGGGTCGCTGATTCCGGCAAGGACGTTTCTCATCCGCGCCCGAGCCATGTCGAAATCGACGATCCCGAGGTTGCGGTAATTGCGGTACTCGGAGGAGTTGGTCAGGTCGATCGACAGGTTGGCGATGTTCGCCCGATCCACCCTTCCGACCGCTTCCATGAACGCCGGTAGCAGCCGCAAGGGAATGTTGGTGATGGTGTGTCGGGACACCGCCCGCGAGATCCCCTCAAAACGACGAACCACCG
>DATKBG010000198.1:0-2377 GCA_035514255.1 Acidimicrobiia bacterium | reverse complement strand
GAGAGACCCAATAGGACGAAGAGCGCCACGAGACGCACTTCGGTGGTGAGCACCCAGCCGACGACCACCAGCGCCATGAAGACGCGCAAGATCCAGGCGCGGGCGCGCAGAACGCGGCGACCCGTGCCGTCGAAGAAGTCTGACTCCGAGGTCACCCGGTTCTATCGGCAGCACCGGGCTTAATCTTCAAGCTGCTCAGAGGGTCCGCGGCCTCATTTTCCAGATGACGATGGCGGCGGCCATGGAGATGAGCGCCGCAGCGACTGCAAGAGGACGGCGCCAGGAGCGAGCGAGGGCGAGATCGTCTTCCAGCGAAGACAACACCCGCCACTCCAGGTCCAGAGGCGCGTCCTCCGATGTGCCGGCGAGGCCTCTCATCTCACGCGCCGTCCTGGTCATGGCGGCATGCCGGGCCTGACAGCGGAGACAGGATGCCACGTGGGGGGTGAGAGGCCGGGAGACGGCGGATCCCTCGACGGCGGAGTGGGCGAGGAAAGGCGCCGCCGCCTCGCAGAAGACACTCACGAGGATCGCTCCAGGTCATGTGCAAGTCGGGCCCTGGCCCGGTGCAGCCGTACCTTGGCAGCCGTCTCCGAGATGCCCATCGCCCGAGAGATCTCTGCGTGGCTCCAGCCGTAGACGTCCTTGAGTACCACGACTTGGCGCTGGGGCACCGGAAGCCTGTCGAGGGCGCGCTTCAGCCTTTCCCTCAACTCCATCGTTTCCCCTGCGAAGACGGGATGGGTGGAGTCTTCGGGTGCGGCCAGGTCATGGAGGTCGTCGATGGAGGCCGCGGCATGCCGCTTCGCCCGCTTCTTGTGGGTCCATGCCGTGTTTACCGTGATCCGGTAGAGCCAGGTCGAGAGTCTTGAGTCGCCCCTGAACTTGGGCATGGCGCGCCATGCCCGAATTAGGGCCTCCTGGGCCACGTCCGAAGCGAGATGCGGGTCGCCGACGAGTCTCCGGGCCAATGTGTACACCTCATCCTGGTGAGCCCTGACCAGGGCGGCGAAGGCGGCGCGGTCGCCGCGGCGCGCCCGGTCGATGAGCTCTCGTTCCGTCCTTCGTTCGACCTCACGGGGGTCGCTCGGGTTACCCATGAGCCAGTTCGATGCGGGCGGTCAGGTACTCGGTGTCCTCGTCGCGGATCGTGACGGTGGCAGTGTGATCATCCCTTGCCATCTCCAAGTCGGCGGTGCGTGCCGGCAGCATCGGGTTCCGAAAGCGGGCCTTGGCGGAGAAGAGGGGACGGGGGCGGTCGACGTCCCCGGCGACCGCGGCAAAGGCCCACGCCGCCTGGAGCAGCCCGTGGGCCACCACACCCGGGAAACCGGCAGCCACGGCGGCGTCGTGGTCCCAGTGGATCGGGTTCCAGTCCCTGGTGGCGGCGGCGTAACGCACCAGATCGGCCCGGGATGCCGCCACCTGGCCCGGCCGCGGGTCGCCGCGGAAGCTGTGCTGGGGCTCGGGACGCTCGAAGTCGGCGGAGGCGAGGATCGACTTCCCGGAGAGGATGAATGTCGACGAGGCGCGCAGCACGGGCTCGCCCTCCTCGGTGGCCGCAACGTCGAAGATGACGAAGTGGGTCCCGCGCCGCTCTCGCACCCTGTTCACCGTTCCCGTCACCTCGAGGAGCGATCCGATCTTGATAGGGCTGTGCCAGGTGAAGGTCTGCTCGCCGTGGACCACGAACCGATCGGTGACCTGGTCGAGAAGCTCGGGAGCCACCTCGAAGAGTGCGGCGGCCGCGAACCCCGGCGGTGCAACCTTCTTCCACCGGTCCGGATCGTCACCGGTGACCGCGACGAAGTCGGCGACCGAATCGGCGTCGATACGCATGGGCCGGGGCCCATAGGACCGTCCTTGCAGGGAGGCTCCGTCCATCCCGGTCACGGTAACCATCCCACGGTGCCCTACGGCACCAACGCCGCAGGTCAGCGAGTTTCCCGGTGAGAGGTGTGCTCGCGGCACCAGCGGCAGTACTTCTTGAGCTCCAACCGCTCCTGGGTGTTCGTCTTGTTCTTGGTCGTGACGTAGTTGCGCCGCTTGCAAACGGTGCAGGCGAGCGTCAAGGGCGGCCGCTTGTCGGATGGCATGGCTCGGCGTCTCTCCGCCTACTTGGTGATCTTGGTTACTCGTCCGGCGCCGACGGTGCGCCCGCCTTCGCGGATGGCGAAACGCAGACCTTCGTCCATGGCGATGGGAGCAATCAGCTCCACCGACATCTCCGTGTTGTCCCCCGGCATCACCATCTGAGTGCCCTCCGGAAGGTGGATCGACCCGGTGACATCAGTAGTCCGAAAGTAGAACTGGGGCCGGTAGCCGGGAAAGAACGGGTTGTGCCTGCCCCCCTCCTCCTTGGTCAACACGTACACCT
>DATKBG010000197.1:0-2668 GCA_035514255.1 Acidimicrobiia bacterium | reverse complement strand
GAGGGACTCGTCGTCACTGCCGAGGAGGCGGCGGGAGTCGTGGTGTCGGACGGACCGGCGGTGGCCGCTTGGTTCGACGCGTGAGCCGGCGGTGACCGAGAGCGCAATCCGGCGACGAGCCGTCACGGTGCCCGCCGTCACACTCCTCTTCGTCGTCGCCTGGGGCGGCGCTCCTGCCTTCCTGACAGTGGCCGCGCTGGTTGACGTCGTTCGGTGGCTGATCGGGCGTCGTCCATGGATGGCGGTGCGTCTGCATCTCTTCGGTATGTCCTACACACTTGCCGAGGTTCTGGGTGTCGCGGTCCTCGGCCTGATGTGGGCCATCTCGATGGGCGGTCGCCTCTTCGACCTCGGACCGTCGACGTTCGTGATCCAACGCAGCTGGGCGGGCTTCGTACTGCGCGCCTGTCGGAGCATCTTCGGTCTCAGGATCACCGCCAATGGTCTCGATGCCGTTCATCCGGCACCCTTCATCCTGCTGGCGCGTCACGCCTCCATCGTCGACAATCTGCTGCCGTCCTGGTTCATCAGTCGACCCCACCGCATCCACATCAGGTACGTGATGAAACACGAGCTGCTCGTGGACCCGGCCCTCGACATCGCAGGCAACCGGCTCGGAAACGTCTTCGTCCGTCGGGAATCGGGAGAGTCCGAATCCGAGATCGCCGCCGTACGGGCGCTGGCCACGACGCTCCCTCCCTCAGAGGCGGTACTCATCTATCCGGAGGGCGCCCGCTTCTCCGTCGCAAAACGCGACCGCACGATCGGCGTGCTCGAACGCCGCAGCCCGCGGCTGGCCGAGCGCGCCGCCGGACTGGTCAACGTGCTGCCTCCCCGACCGGGAGGGACGCTCGCCTTGCTCGACGCATGTACCGCCGATGTGGTGGTCATGACTCACCGCGGCCTCGACGGGTTCGCCCGCATCGCTGACATCTGGCGAGGCGCCATGGTCCGCCGCGAGGTCGAAGTCCTCTTCTTCCGTATCCCGCGCAGCGAGATCCCGGCCGACAGGGCGGGTCGAATCGAGTGGCTTTACGACGTGTGGCATCGGGTCGACCGCTGGATCGCCGAGCCCGCACGAACACGATGAGCACCGGGGTGGTGTGGTTCCGTCGCGACCTCCGACTGGGTGACAACCCGGCGTGGGCGGCGGCCACCCGCCGCCACGATTTCGTCGTCGCGGTCTTCGTCGTCGACCCGCGCCTGTGGAACCGCGTGAGTCATCGACGGGTGGCGCTGCTCGCTGCCAACCTCGGCGCGCTGGATCGCGGCCTCCGACAGCTGGGCGGACGCCTGCGAATCGAGACCGGTGATCCCACCTACGTGATCCCCGAGATCGTGGCAACGACCGGAGCCCATGACGTCACCGCCAATGCCGACGTCACCCCCTACGCCCGACGCCGCGACGACGACGTGGCCCGCCGAGTTCAGCTCGATCTTCATCACGGATCCTCTGTTCATCCGCCCGGGTCGATACTCACCCAGGACGGATCCCGATACCGGGTCTTCACCCCCTTCAGCCGCACTTGGTTCGACACGCCGTTCCCGCGCGCGCCCAATCCGGGTGTGGCCGACATCGCCTCCGATCCCGGAACGAGCCTGCCGACCACTGGTCCGCCTGTGGTCGCGCCTGGCGAGGATGCGGCGCTCGAACGACTCGCCAGCTTCGATCCGACCCGATACGCCGACGAGCGGGATCGCCCTGACCTCGAAGCGACCTCCCGGCTGTCGATCGACCTCAAGTACGGCACCCTGTCTCCCCTGACGGTCATCGATCATGTCGGACTCGACTCGATGGGTGCCTGGAGTTTCGTTCGCCAGCTGGCGTGGCGGGACTTCCACGCCCACCTCCTCGATGCCCAACCCTCCCTCGTCGACCGCGCCTCGAGGCCGCAGTACGACGACATCGAATGGCGCGACGACGAATCCGGATTCGAGGCGTGGGCTGGCGGCGCGACGGGCTACCCCCTGGTCGACGCGGGGATGCGGCAGTTGCTGGCGCAGGGGTGGATGCACAATCGGGTCCGGATGGTCGCCGCGTCGTTTCTCGTCAAGGACCTGCTGATCGACTGGCGCAAGGGAGAGAGATGGTTCCGCCATCACCTCCTCGACGGAGACACCCCCCAGAACGTGGGGAACTGGCAGTGGGTGGCGGGGTCGGGGGCCGACGCCGCTCCGTATTTCCGGATCTTCAATCCGACGAGTCAGTCCCGAAGGTTCGATCCGGACGGCGACTACATCCGACGGTGGGTACCGGAGCTGGCGGGAGTCCCGAGCGATGCGATCCACGAGCCGTGGCGCTCAGCACCCATCGACCTCGCCACCTGGAGTGCCCAGGACTACCCCATGCCGATCGTCGACCACGCTGCGGCACGGGAACGGACCCTGGCGGCGTACTCCCGGGCGATGAGATAGATCAGTCCGGCACAATTCAGGAGACCAGAGCGACGAGAACATCGGCCGCCCCCACCGCGTCGAGCGAGAAGCCGTCGGCTCCCGCCTCCCGCGCCTGCTCCTCGTCGGTGAATGCACCGCCTCCCACGATCACGACGACCTCGGGGAACGTCTCCTTCACTGCCGCGACGGCCTTTCGACAAGAGTCGAGATGATCTGTGGAGACCACCGACAAGCACACCCCGAGCAAACCCTCGATCCGGCCCAATGCCCG
>DATKBG010000196.1:0-3724 GCA_035514255.1 Acidimicrobiia bacterium | reverse complement strand
GACGGGCTGCCGCTTCCGCAAGCCTCGCGACGCGTCAGCCCTCCCCCTCCGGGGGAGGGGACCGCGCGGTGGGCCTCTTCTGCGGTCCCTCCCCCCGAAGGGGGGAGTACCCGACGGCGGAGCCGTCGGGGGAGGGGGGAGGGTGATCGCGTAGCGGCCGTCTGTTGGGATCTCTGGCGGATACCCATTTGCTGGCTCCCTAAGGTTTCCAGGAGAACCTGCCGATAAATCCACGAGTGTGTAGGGAAGGAAGACTTATGAAGCGCATCGTCGGTGTTCTGGGAACGCTCGGGTTGGTTCTCGGTCTGGTGGGAGGACCGGTCGCGGCCAGCACCATCGTTCCTGGCCACCAGCAGGCGAGGTTCGATGCGGACGGGAACGGATACCCGGATGAGGGTGTCACCGTCAACGGCAAGTACACGTCGGTGTACGCATGGGACGCGTTCGGGAATTGGTACTGGGACCTGGGCGATGGCCGGATTAGGGGGTCGGTGGGATCGATCGATGACCTCGATCAGCTAACCCTTTCTCGCTGCGACTATCAGGTCCAGTATCGAGGTCGTTTCGACAACACCCCGTTCCTCAACAGCGGATGGATCATGAACAACATCATCTGCACCGGGTATGCCGGGAACGCCTCGTACAACTACCTGATAGTGCACGAGACGGATCCCCGCTATACCGGGAATCCCGACTGGGCGATTTGGGGCTCGTGGGAGTTCCACATTCTCACGGTCAGCGGCTTCGGCAACCTTGTTCGGCCCATGAATCACAACGGCTGAGGGCTAGCGGACACGGTGGGACCGGCTGTCTTTGGCGGCCGGTCCCACCGCGTCGACTCAAGCCCGGCGGAGAGATTCGCGCAGCGGCCGCCTGGCGCCCTACGACACGGCAGCGTTCGGCGGTCGCTCGGCGTCGAGGCCGCGGCCGATCCGAACCGTCTCCGAAACCAGTGCCTCGACGTCTTCGGCCTCAGTGCGGAAGCTGATCAGGCAGGCGCGGATCGCATACCGCCCCTCGATGATGGCGTTCGACGGGAACACTCTTCCCCCGCTCTGCAGCGCGTGGAGGATCCGCTCGTTGAGGTCGTCGAGGTAGCCGCCGGCGGTCGGGTCATCCCTCAGATCCTCGGGCACGTATCGAAGACACAGGATCGACAACTCGGGGACATGCATCGGTTCCAGCTCGGGATGTTCGACAACGAGGTGGTGCAGCCAGGATGCCACCTCGACGTCGTGGATGATGCGGCGGGCAAAGGCCTCCCACCCGTGGGCGAGTAGGGAGACCCATACGGTCAGGGCGTCGAAGGGGCGGCTGAACTGCGGGGTCCACTGGTACCGGTTCACGACGTCTGCGGCGAGGATCTCGGCGTCGATCTTCACGTAGTCGGGTTCGAGGGTGAAGGTCGCCAGCTGGGCGGAGGCATCGCGGAACAGCACGATGCTCGACGAGATGGGCGTGTTCATCCACTTGTGCGCGTCGCAGGTGATCGAGTCAGCGCGTTCGATCCCGGCGAACCTGGGTCGTAGCTCGTCCACCAGGGCGGCGGGGCCGCCGTAGGCGGCATCCACGTGGAACCAGCAGCCATGCTCCTCGGCTAGGTCGGCGAGTTCGTCGAGTGGATCGATGGCCCCCATCTCGGTGGTGCCAGCGGTACCGACGATGCAGAGAGGGCGGATCCCCGCGGCGATGTCGTCCTCGATCGCCGCAGCCAGGGCGTCCGGTCGCAGTCGCATCCGCGAGTCGGTGGCGACCCGCCGCACAGTGCCGGTGCCCAGCCCGAGGAGGTCCCAGGCGCGGTCGATCGTCTCGTGCGCGTCGTGGGATGTGTACACCGCCAGTTGCGGGCCTGCCGCTACCCCTTCGCTACGGACGTCCCATCCCGCTCGTGCGGCACGGGCAACCGCCAGCGCCATGAAATTCGCGGTCGCGCCGCCACTGACGAAGGCTCCGGAGGCGGTATCGGGCAGTCTGAAGCCCCGGGCGAACCAGGCGAGCACCTGGGTTTCGATCTCCGTGGCGGCCGGACCCAGCGGCCACCCGCCGACGTTCTGGTTGATGGCGGCGGCCAGAAGCGCTGCCGGACCACCGGGGATGGTGCCTGCGCCCGAGATGTAGGCCATGTAGCCGCCATGCCCTGGTGCCACGCTGTGCTCCAGGGCGAGCTGATGCAGATGGGTGAACAGCTCCTGATCGGGCAGTGGCTCGTCGGGCACAGGGAGGGTCATGGCCCGGCGCACCTCTTCGGGTGACTGACCCCGCCAGACCGGGAGATCGGGGAGGACTTCGAGATACTGGGCCCACAACTCCAGCATCCTGGTGCCGAACTCCCGTGTTCGACCGGGCGACCAGGACAGATCAGTGACTGGTTTTGGCCGCTGCATCGTGCACCTCCGTCTGCCCACCGACTGATCCCCTGAGAGGTCTGGCGTCCACCGGTGGGGACCGGACCGAGCGACTGTAGACGATCGTCGAGCCGTTGCGCCCACTCGGGGGCTGCCTCGACCGCGGCACCGGCCTGCTGTCTGCTGTCCTCCTACCATCCGCGGATGAGGACCATCGGGATCGGTGTGGCCGGGGCGGGCACGGTCGGGGGCACTCTGGTAGCCCGGGTCGAAGGCGACGAGTCGTGAACCGCGGCGTCATCGAGCGTTACCGCGACCGCCTGCCCATCACCGACTCCACGCCGATCATCACCCTGGGGGAGGGGTCGACGCCACTGATCCCCGCTCCACGGATCTCGGATCGGGTCGGCCGCGAGGTGTGGCTCAAGGTGGAGGGCGCCAACCCGACGGGTTCGTTCAAGGACCGCGGCATGACGGTGGCGGTCAGCAAGGCGGTGGAGGCCGGCGCCACCGCGGTGGTGTGTGCCTCCACCGGCAACACATCGGCGTCGGCGGCGGCCTATGCGGCTCGCGCCGGCATCGACTGCGTCGTGATCCTGCCCGCGGGCAAGGTGGCGCTCGGCAAGCTCGCCCAGGCGGTCCGCCACGGAGCGACGGTGGTGGCTGTCGACGGCGGCTTCGACGAGGCGCTCACGGTGGTGCGCGCCCTGGGGGAACGACCGGGTGTCGCCCTGGTCAACTCGGTGAACCCACACCGGCTGGCCGGTCAGGAGTCCGCGGCATGGGAGATCGTCGACGACCTTCGGCGTGCTCCGGCGGTGCATGCCCTGCCCGTTGGCAACGCCGGCAACATCTCGGCGTATTGGGCCGGGTACCGGGCGGTGGGTGAGTCGCCGCAGATGTGGGGGTTCCAGGCCGCAGGTGCGGCGCCACTGGTGAGCGGCGAGATCGTGGACCATCCGGAGACGGTGGCGACGGCCATCCGGATCGGCAATCCGACCTCCTGGGAGAAGGCGATCGACGCCCGGGACAGGTCGGGCGGGCGGATCGAAGCAGTCACCGACGACCAGATCCTCGCCGCCTACGACGTGCTGGCTGAGGAGGAGGGCGTCTTCTGCGAACCGGCTGCCGCCGCCGGCGTCGCTGGCATCCTCGCCTTCTCCACTGAGCTGCCCGAGGGGTCGATCGTGTGCACCCTCACCGGCCACGGCCTCAAGGATCCGGGCACTGCGCTCGACGGGATCGGCGTACCGGAGCCTGTCCCGGCGGTTCTGGAGGCGGTACTCGACCGCTTGGGCTGGTAGGTGAGATGGTGGCCCCCGGACTCTCCTCCCCCCTTCGGGGGGAGGGACCGCAAAAGGGTCCTCATCACGCGGTCC
>DATKBG010000195.1:0-3486 GCA_035514255.1 Acidimicrobiia bacterium | reverse complement strand
TCGGGGGAGGGGACCGCGTGAGGGGGCTTTCCGGGGTTGGGGGGACCGGGTGAGGGGGCTTTGAGGGCAAGCGAACGCGTGATGCCCTCTTTTGCGGTCCCTCCCCCCGAACGGGACTCGTGCGATGAGGCCCCTCTTGCGGTCCCTCCCCCCGAAGGGGGGAGTACCTGGTGGCGGAGCCGCCAGGGGAGGGGGGAGGGCTGACGCGTCGCGAGGCCTTCGTTGCTACTCGCTACTCGCTACTCGCTAATCGCGCTTTCTCACCAACAACTCCTCGACCCGCTCCATCTCCGGCTCCACCCCGATCCCCGGCGCATCGTCGGGGGTGACGGTGCCGTCTTCCAGTGGCGGGTATTCGGCTACGTCGGCGGCGAGGTAGCCGGAGGGTGGCGCCACTTCGGCGTCGGTGACGCCGGCCAGCGTGGCGAAGGCGAGCAGGTGACGGCGTCCGACCGCGGTGTCGAAGGTGCCGCCGACTTTGAATCCGGTGCCGGTGGCGCGGGCCGAGGCCAGGATCGCTCGAGACGCCTTGAGGCCCATCCTCCCCACTTTGACCGAGACGATGTCGGCCGCATGTGCTGCCATGGCGGTGACTGCGCTTGCGACCGACGCGATCGACTCGTCCAGGCACACACGCATGGCGAGAGGTCGGCGGCGCAGCGCGGCGTGGGCGTCGAGCGCGTCCGCTGGGAACGGCTGGTCGATCACCGAGACTCCGAGGTGGTCGAGGGCGTCGAAGGCGATGTCGTTCGGGTCGTCGTAGCTGCCGTTGGCATCGACGGCGATGTCGAGCTGCGGGAACGCAGCCCGCAGGCCGAGCACCGGCTCGATGTCGGCACCGGGGGTCACCTTGACCTTGATGTTGCGGACGCCTTCGTCGACGAGCCCCTCGAGGCGACGGAGCACCGAACGGAGGTCGTCGACGAGCCCGACGGTGTGGCGCGCGGCAACTGTCCGCCGCCGTCCGCCGAGGAACCGATGCAGTGGGACCCCGGCACGCCGGGCCTCCAGGTCGGCTCGGGCCGCTTGCATGGCCGCTGAGGCGATCGGTACCGCCAGCACGGTGTTCGGCTCGAGCGCTTGCAGGGCGTCCCATGCCTCGTCAGCGGTGCCGAACCGGCCGGAGGGGAAGGCCGCCGCCTCACCCCAACCGGCGTGGGTTCCGTCGGACACCCTGACCAGGATCGAACGGCGGTCGGTGTGGGTGCCGTCGCCGGTCACCAGCGGGTCGCGGAAGGGGACCCGGATCTCGTACAACGACACGAACTCGATGCTCACCGCTCGGCGCCTCCCTCGGTTCCGGGAGTCTCGCGCAGTGCGGCTCCGATTGCAGGGGGGTCGTCAGTCGTTGGCCGCGTGTCGGGCAGCCATCTCCCGCAGCACCATGTGCAAGATGCCGCCGTGGCGCAAATACTCGATCTCGATGGGGGCGTCGACGCGGGCGATGGCGGTGAACTCGACGGTTGACCCATCGGCACGGTGGGCCACGACCGGGATCTCGGCGCGGGGGAGCAGATCGTCGGTGACGGCGATGTCGAAGGTCTCGGTCCCATCGAGGCCCAGGCTGGCCGCGTTCTCCCCGGGTCGGTAGGTGAGCGGCAGGATGCCCATCATCACCAGGTTGCTGCGATGGATCCGCTCGTATGACTCGACGATGACGGCCTCCACCCCCAGGAGGAAGGCTCCCTTCGAGGCCCAGTCGCGCGACGATCCCATGCCGTAGTCGGCGCCCCCGAGGACCACGAGCGGGATGCCAGCCGACCGATACGAGCGGGCCGCCTCGTAGACGCTCTTTACCTCACCGGTGGTGAAGTCGACCGTATACCCGCCCTCGGTGCCGGGAGCCAGCTCGTTACGGATGCGGATGTTGGCGAAGGTGCCCCGGGACATCACCCGGTCGTTGCCCCGGCGCGACCCGTACGAGTTGAAGTCGGTAGGGGCGACACCCTGCTCGATCAGGTACTCGCCGGCCGGGGAGTCGGCGGCGATGGAACCGGCCGGGCTGATGTGGTCGGTGGTGACCGAATCACCGAGCTTGAGCAGGGCGCGGGCGCCGGTGATCGGTGTGATCGGGCTGGCCGTCGGTGCCAGGTCCACGAAGAAGGGAGGCTCCTGGATGTAGGTGCTCGCCGGGTCCCACTCGTAGAGGTCGCCGTCGGGCACCGTTACCGCTTGCCACTCCTCGGCGCCTTCGAACACGCTGGCGTACTGCCCCTGGAACTGTGACCGGCTCATGCTGGAGGCGATGAGCGTTGCCACTTCCTCCTGCGTCGGCCACAGGTCGGAGAGGAACACGTCCGCGCCCTGGTCATCCTGACCGATCGGGTCGGTGGTCAGATTGATGTCCATGGTGCCGGCGATGGCGTAGGCGACGACGAGCGGTGGGGAGGCGAGGAAGTTGGCGCGAACGTCGGGGGAGATGCGCCCCTCGAAGTTGCGGTTGCCGGAGAGCACCGAGGCGACCACCAGGTCGTGGCCGTGGATCGCCCGGCTGATCGGTTCTGGCAGCGGGCCCGAGTTCCCGATACAGGTGGTGCAGCCGTATCCGACCAGGTAGAAACCAAGCGCCTCGAGATCGTCCATGAGGCCAGCTTCGGTGAGGTACTCGGTCACCACCTTGGAACCGGGGGCGAACGAGGTCTTGACCCACGGCTTACGAGTCAGGCCGCGCTGACGAGCCTTGCGTGCCACCAGCCCGGCACCGATCATCACCTCGGGGTTGGAGGTGTTGGTGCATGAGGTGATGGCGGCGATCACCACGTCGCCGTGGTCGAGATCGAACCGTTCCCCATCGTCCATGGTCACGCTGACCCCGTTGGCATCCGGCTTCGGCGCCATGACCGGCCCGCCCTCGTCCTCCCAGTCCTTCGTGGTGCCCACCCCGGCGCTGGCCTTGCCGAACAGGTTGATGAGGTCCTGGCGCCACTGCTCCTTGACCGCGCTCAGGTCGATGCGGTCCTGGGGACGCCTTGGTCCAGCAAGCGACGGCCTGATCGTCGACAGGTCGAGGGTGAGGTTGGCGGAGTAGACGATGTTGCGGGAGTCGTCTCGCCACATGCCCTGCTCCCGGTAGTACTGCTCGACGGTTTCGACCAGGGCGTCGTCGCGCCCGGTGAGCCGCAGGTAGGTGATCGTCTGGTCGTCGACGGGGAAGAAGCCGACGGTGGCGCCATATTCGGGGGCCATGTTGGCAATGGTCGCCCGGTTGGCCACCGGCATCCCGTCGAGGCCCGGTCCGTGGAACTCGACGAATCGACCGACGACGCCGTGGGTTCTCAGTATCTCGGTCACCCGCAGCACCATGTCGGTGGCGGTGGCCCCCTCCGGGAGTGAGCCCTCGAGACGGAAGCCGACCACCTCCGGGAGCAGCAGGTAGATGGGCTGGCCGAGCATCGCCGCCTCGGCCTCGATGCCACCGACCCCCCAGCCGAGCACGCCGAGCCCGTTGATCATCGTCGTATGCGAGTCGGTGCCGACCAGCGAGTC
>DATKBG010000194.1:0-3529 GCA_035514255.1 Acidimicrobiia bacterium | reverse complement strand
CCCCTCCCCCGAAGGGGGAGGGACCGCGACCGCCAGGTCGCTGACGGAGGGGAAGGACCGCAGAAGGGCCTCTCACGCGGTCCCCTCCCCCGAAGGGGGAGGTGGCAGCGACCGCCAGGTCGCTGACGGAGGGGGAGGGCTGACGCGTCGCGAGGCTTGCGGACGCGGCAGCCCGTCTTCTCTGGCCAAGAGCCAAGAGCCAATAGCCAATGGCCAATAGCCGCGCCGGGCGAAGCCCCGGCCCTACATGCTCTCCGGGGCGCTCACCGCCAGCAGGTCCAGGGTGGCGCGGACCGCCGACTTCGCGGCCTCGATGAGCCACAGGCGGGCCTGGGTGCGGGCCGGGTCGTCGGTGACCACCCGGCAGTCGGTGTAGAAGCGGTGGAACGCGGTGGCCACGTCGTGGGCGTACGAGGTCACCCGGTGTGGGGCGCGCCGACGGGCCGACTCGACGACCTCCTCACCGAGGCGGTCGATCTGCTTCATCAGGTCCATCTCGGCAGGATCCACCAGGACCGCCAGGTCCGCGTCGGCGAGAGGCGCCCGGGTCACCCCGGCTTCGGCGGCGAACCGCTCCAGCGAGCAGATCCGGGCGTGGGCGTACTGCAAGTAGTACACCGGGTTGTCCATCGACTTCGCCTTCACTGCCTCCAGATCGAAGGTCATCTGGGTGTCGGGGCTGAAGGCCGCCAGGTGGAAACGGGTGGCGTCGGTGCCCACCTCCTCCAGGACCTCGCGGAAGGTGACGAACTCCCCGGCCCGGGTGGACATCTTCATCGGCTCGCCGGCCCGGCTCAGGTTGACCATCTGGTTGACGAGTACCTCGAGGCGGTCCGGGTCATAGCCGAGCGCAGAGACAGCCGCCTTCATCCGGGGGATGTAGCCGTGGTGGTCGGCACCCCAGATGTTGATCACCCGGTCGAAACCGCGCTCGAACTTGTCACGGTGATAGGCGATGTCGGGCGCCAGGTAGGTGTAGCGGCCGTCGGAGGTGATGATCACCCGGTCCTGGTCGTCACCGAAGTCGGTGCTGCGGAACCAGGTCGCACCATCCTTCTCGTAGACGAAGCCCTTGTCTCGCAGCTCGGCGATCGAGGCGTCCACCGACCCGGACTCGTGCAGGGAGGTCTCACTGAACCATCGATCGAAGGGGATGCGGGCGAGCTCGAGCGTCTCTTCGATGTCGCGCATGGCCCGGGCCAGGCCCCACGCCCCGATCGTGGCGCGGCGTTCCCCTTCGGGTAGGTCGGCCCAGGCATCGCCCTGTTCTTCGCGCATCTCGGCAGCCCACCCGGTGATGTAGGCACCGTGGTAGCCGTTCTCCGGGAACTCGACGTCGCGGCCCAGCGCCTGCAGGTAGCGGGCCTCCAGGCTCGCCCCGAAGTGCTCCATCTGCACCCCGGCGTCGTTGTAGTAGTACTCCCGCTCCACCGGGTGTCCGGCGTACTCGAGGCAGCGAACCAGCACGTCGCCGATCACCCCGCCGCGGCCGTGCCCGAAGTGCAACGGCCCGTTCGGATTCGACGAGACAAACTCCACCTGGATCCGCTCCCCGGCGCCGGCATCGCTGCGGGCGAACCCGGGACCGCCCTCGGCGGCAGCCCGGACCACCTCGTGGTACCAGGTCGGGGCGAGACGCAAGTTGATGAACCCGGGCCCAGCAACCTCCACCGACTCCAGGTGCGGCATGTCGTCGAGGGCAGCGGCGATGGCCTCCGCCACTTCCCGCGGGGCCTTCCCGGCCGGTTTGGCGGCGACGAGTGCGGCGTTGACGGCCCAGTCACCATTGGCCCGATCACGCGGGCGCTCCACCACGAAGTCGACCTGACCCACCCCGGGGAGGGCCTTCGCCAACGCAGCGGCGACTGCGGTGCGGATGGTGTCGGAGAAGCCGGACATCGTGGCGCCGGATGGTACCGGGGCATGCCGGGCACTCCGGTGCCGTTGATACACTCGCCGTCGACCCCGCCCTCGTAGCTCAGGGGATAGAGCACCGGCCTCCGGAGCCGGGTGCGCAGGTTCGAATCCTGCCGAGGGCGCCCAGGCTGACCGCCCACTCCGTTCGATTCCTATCCAGAATCGAACGTCCTCACGGTTCGCGAGGCAGGAATAGCCTCGCGGCTCCCATCAGATCAGCAACAAGGCTTTAGGCTGCCGTCGCCGACGCGGAGAAGGTTCGAATCCTGCCGAGGGCGCCCAGGCTGACCGCCCACTCCGTTCGATTCCTATCCAGAATCGAACGTCCTCACGGTTCGCGAGGCAGGAATAGCCTCGCGGCTCCCAACAGATCAGCAACAAGGCTCTAGCCTTGATATCGCCCACGCGGATAAGGTTCGACCGTATGCGGCGGAATGCCTCCTGGGAACTGGGGCATTGGCCCCATTACCCCAAAGGGGTACACTTGTTGCATGGCTGACCGTTCACGACGCGTGCTCATCGAGGCCGACGAACGCGGGCGGGTATCTCTCGCACGCTTCGGGATGAAGTCGATCCAGTTGGTCGCCGAACCCACCGACGACGGAGGGCTGATCATCCACCCGGCCGTCGCACTGACCGTCGCCGAGGCCGCCCACTACGGGGACCCGGAAGCGGTTCAGCGACTCGAGCAAGCCCTGGCGGCGGCAGACGACGGGCAGGTGAAGCCGTTCAACCCGCGATCCGGGAGCTAAGCCCTCGCGGCGAAGAACGAACGGGCCGATAGGCCACGCGACGCGTCAGCCCTCCCCCTCAGAACAACACTGACCACAGGGTTCCGAAGCCCTGGTCGTGGCCGATGACCAGCAGGTCCATGGTGATCGCCACCGCCCAATGGAGGAAGAACCCCCACAGGAACGACCGGGACTTGAGCGCTATCCAGCCGAGGATGAATCCGGCGACGATGGCGGCGAAGGTCTCGGCGACCGGCTTGCCGAAGTGGATCATCGTGTACGGGATGACCATGACCGGGATGGCGTAGTAGCCGAGCCGGGCATACAGGCCAAACAGCATGAAGCCGCGGAAGAACGCCTCGACCCCGAGGAACTGGAGTCCGTAGAAGAGCTGGAAGCCCCAGAAGTGCCAGCCCCCGAGCCCGGCCAGGTCGTAGAAGGGGTACTTCGCCTGGAAGGCCGGTGTCAGCGAGGCCAGCCACAGCAGGGGCAGCATGCCGACCAGGAAGAGTGCGTAGAGCCGCAGGTGTCGCCACTGGCCGCCCACCCGGAATCCCCAGTCGCCGGGGCGCTGCCGCAGGACGAAGACGATGATCGCCACCGGGACCAGCACCCGGAGCACCACGCTGCTCACCCCCCAGTACTGAAACGGCAGCAGCGGGAAGTACTCGGCGTATCCGGGACCGAGGGCGTCGGCGATCCCGTGGTGCCACCGGGTACCGCTGAACCGCCACGGCAGACCCCAGTACTCGAAGACGACGAGGATCACCGTTGCCGAGACGAACACGATCAGCGACTGCCGATCGATCCGTTCGTGTTGTAGCGGGGTGTCGACCACTCGGCCTCCGGGACGGAGCCCGGAACGCTACCGGTTCACTCCC
>DATKBG010000193.1:0-5925 GCA_035514255.1 Acidimicrobiia bacterium | reverse complement strand
GGTGCCGATGGTGAACGCCGACGGGTCCACCGAGTCGAGTTCCTCCCACAGGATCGGCGTAGAGATCGGCGCCCCCGCTCGGGGACGGACCGAGTAGACCGAGGCGATCGTCTTGCCGCCGACGTTCTGATTGACGTCGACGAACACCTTCCCGTGACGCTTTGGGATGTCGTGCTCCAGCGTGACCAGCGAGGGGTCGGTACTCACCAGCAGCCTGGCCACCGCATCGACGAAGAGCCGCGCCCGGGCGTCCTCGTGTACTGGGTCGAGTGGCACGTAGATGTGGATCCCCGTCGAACCCGAGGTCTTCGGATATCCCACCAGGCCGAGCCGATCCAACGCGACCCGGATCATCTCGGCGACCGCCACCACCTGATCCCAGGACGACCCTTCGGCCGGATCGAGGTCGAACACGGCGAAGTCAGGTCGGTCGAAGGTGTCCACCCGGCTCAACCAGGGATGGATCTCGATCGCCCCCAGGTTGGCAATCCACATCAGGCTCCCGGCGTCGCCAGCGGTGACGAAGTCGATGTCGTCACCGCGGTGCTCCGACCACAGCGACACCGTCGGCAGCCACTCCGGCTTGTGCGACGGAGCCTGCTTCTCGTAGAACCAGTCGCCTTCGGCGCCGTTGGGGAATCGGGCGAGCACGATGGCGCGGTCTCTCAGGTGCGGCACCAGCACCGGTGCGACCGCCGCGTAGTACCCGATGAGGTCGCCCTTGGTGTAGCCGTCGGAGAAGAACGGCTTGTCGATGTTGGTGAGCCGCAGGGGCGGAGCCGCCGTCGTCGGAACCCACCCATCGCCATCGGCCCGAACCCGCACCGTGGGCGGCAGCGTTACCAGACCCGACTCGACGGTGCGGGCATCGTCGTTGACCGGCACGTCGCCCTGTTCCTTGGCCACCTCGAACGCCTCCGCCTGGATGGCGTCGTGACTGGCCTCGTCGTGCGCCTCCGAGATGAGGGTGAGTGACATACCCGCCACCCGCGCCGCCTCCACCATCGGACCCACCCGAAGGGTTCCGGTGCCGTATGACACATGTCGGATCTCCCCGGCGGAGCCGAACTCGTTGTCGGTGAACTGCGAATGCAACGGGTCGATGGTCCACGACGGGAAGTTGGCTCGGAGGAAGTCGAACACTCCGGCGAAGGCACTCACGCTGACCAGCGCACCCTTCGACATGGCGTGAAGGTGCGCCCAGTCGACGACCGGATGAACGAACGAGTACTCCCCGGCGATCATTGCGATATCGCCCAGGGTCCCGAAGGCACGGCTCGACCCGCCGACCTCCAACCCGAGGGCAACGCCGAGATCGCGAACCTTCGGCGCGATCACCGCCAGGCTCTCGGCAACCAACTCGTGGAGGGCCTCCGGGGTCCGCCCGCGGGTGTAGCCGGTGTGCGCCACGATCACCCGGGCGCCGAGCGCGGCGCCGATCTTCATCGAATGCTCCACGGCACTGCGGGTCAGCTTCGCCTTATCCGGATCGTCAGAAGTCAGCACCGCGAAGTAGGGAGCGTGGATCGACAGCGAGACGCCACGCTCGGCGGCGGCGGAGCCGAACGCACGACAGCGCTTCTCCTTCCACGGGAAACCCTGTGTGAACGAGAGTTCGTGTGCCGTGTGCCCCCGTGCGACCAGAGCATCGAGGTACGCCCCGTCGTCGTCACCGTCCGGCGGCGGAGCAGAGATACCGAAGGAGAGGGACACCTCAGAAGTCTCCCGACTCCCGCCACCCGTCACCAGGAGAGAAAGGCCGAACGCGTCGCGAGGCCCACGTAGCGTTAGCCCTCCCCCCTCCCCTGACGGCTCCGCCGTCAGGTACTCCCCCCTTCAGGGGGAGGGACCGAAAAACGGAGGCGTACAGCGCAAGTCGGGGCCATTCCGCGGTTCCCTCCCCCGAAGGGGGAGGTGGCAGCGACCGCAAGGTCGCTGACGGAGGGGGAGGGCTAACGCGTCGCGAGGCCTCAGCAGGGTTTGCCCTTTCCTCTTCCTGCACTCGCGGGGAGAGAGTGATCGTGGACGGGTGACGGGTGACGGGCGACGGGCGACTCATGGCAGTGGGCCGGGTGGGGGTCGAACCTTCTTCGACTGACTCGCATCATGCTGCAGCCCGTACCACCCGCCTCCTTCCAACAAGCGAGGCTACTAAAGCCAACACGAACCGAGACGACGTCCGATTCCGGAAAGGAATCGGACGGAGGAAAAGGTCAGAGTGGGCCGGGTGGGGGTCGAACCCACAACCTTCGGGTTAAAAGCCCGCTGCTCTGCCAGTTGAGCTACCGGCCCGACGCCAAGGTAGCGGGCATCGGAGATCTCCTCGCGCGGCACAGAGTCGGCCGATATCATTGAACCGACAGCTATGTGGGGAGGACCACAAGACATGGACAGTAGGAATTCGTCAATGATGCTGATGGGCGGCGGAGCGCTGCTCGCCATCGGGTCATTCATGGCCTGGGCTACCGCCTTCGGCGTCTCCGTAAGCGGGATGGACGGCGGCGACGGATGGTTCACGCTCCTCGCCGGTGTCGCTCTGCTCGCCCTCGGCTTCATGTCGTACAGCGGCAAGGCGTACCCGTCGTGGCTGGCATGGGTGGCCCTCGCCGTCGGCGCGGCAGTCGCGCTGATCAACTTCTTCGACATCATGGGCACCGAGCTCATCGAAGTGGGCATCGGCATGTGGCTGATGGTCGCCGGTGTCGTGGTGGCCGTGCTCGGACTCGTCATGGGACGCAGGTCCGTCTGAATCCACCAGACAAAACTGCCGAGAGGGGTGGGCTTCGGTCTACCCCTCTTTGCATACCGTCGCTTCCCCTATACTCGCGCAGCCCTCCGGTCGATGGGGGAGAGGTCGGGTGTATGCTCGCTCGACATCCCGGCCCCCATCGTCTAGTGGCCTAGGACGCCGGCCTTTCAAGCCGGTAGCACGGGTTCGAATCCCGTTGGGGGCACGTTGGGGGCGTGGTGAAGCCTGGAGTTCACGCCGGCCTGTCAAGCCGGAGATCGCGGGTTCAAATCCCGTCGTCCCCGCCAACGATCCGCGCCAGGGTCAGGTAGCTCAGTTGGGAGAGCGCCGGTCTGAAAAACCGGAGGTCGCCAGTTCGATCCTGGCCCTGACCACGGAGCCCCCGTCGCCCACGGGGTTCGGCTCCGCCGAACGGTCGGGCACCGCCGCCGCCTACCCGGCGGCGCCACCACCCTTCACCGAGCCTCGCTCCGCTCGGCGCCCCGTGCTAGGTCGCCAGTTCGATCCTGGCCCTGACCACTTTCGGAAGCTCACAGCTCGCAGCTCACAGCCAGAACCGACTAGAGGTCGACGAAGGGGATCTGCTCCCCTGGTGAAAGGCTCTGGTTGACCTCGTCGACAAGGCGGTTCAGGGTGTCAACGCGACTCCTGGCCGCGTCCCGGTCACCCATCACCCGTAGCCGCGGTACCTCGTCACGGATCACCCGGCGTAGCTCGTCGGCGGCGATGGACTTTCGCTGTCGTTCTACCCATCGCTGCGCCCACCAACCGGGGTGATACTCGCGATCGATGTCGGGAAGCGGTCTGCCCATCCCGGGCAGGTCATCCCATGATCCGTCGGCCATCGCCTCGATGATCTTCTGCTCGACAGGATCGCGAAGGACGGGCGGCGCTGCCTCTTCGGGAGGGTCAGTTGGCATAGGCAAGGGCGTGAGCATGCGCCCACCGGCCGGCCGCAGTGGCGTACAGCTCGCCGGCCGCCTCGAAATCACCCCGTTTGAGGGCGTCGATGCTGGCGACCACGTCGGCGGCGGACTCGTCGAGGACGAGCTCGGCGTCCGAGAACAGCGTGGCCACGCTGGCGTAGTCCAGCTCGAGGATTCCCTCACCCTGGAAGGGACGCATCCAGTCGAGGACGTCGGCCACCTGCTCCACTATCACCTCGTCGAATCCCGCCTCCTCGAGCACCGCGACGGCGCGCCGTAGCCGGACCGTCGCCTGGCTCACGCGAGTCCGATATCTGATGGACACCGACCCCTCGAAGTCGAACAGCTCGCGCTCGGAAGCCTCGAAGGCGGCGAACCAGCGCAACGGCACATAGAACGGGGAGGTGAGGATGTGGCTCCGAGCATCCGGGTGGCGCTGATAGATCCGGTCCAACTCGGCGGCGGCGCGCTCGGCGATCGCCTCCGGCACCAGTGTGGAAGCGGTGGACGGGTCGTAGGCGTTGCGGAAGGCGAGCAACCCCTCGAGCATCCTCAGACGGGGATGGCGTGGACAGACGAAACGGCGCCCGTCGACGTCGATGACGAAGGCGTCATCCCGGGACGACTCGGAGGACAGACCGAACTCTCCCCGAGTCAACACCGGAGCCGCCGTCGGTCCCGAGACATGCTCGAGGGCAGCTCGGCCTCGACGCTCCGGCAAGTAGATGCGCAGATAGGCAGCCTGAGCCATCGGCCACCATCCTACCGACCACCGGTGACTGGATTCCCCCGGGACCGGTGCGGGTGGGTGGGGCTACACTCGCGCGCCGACCGAGTCACCCGAGAGGAGCAGCAACCGTGGGCGTATTCGAGGTACTCGGAGACCGGGGCCACGAGGAAGTCGTATACGGATCCGACACCTCCTCCGGCCTCAAGTCCATCATCGCCATCCATTCGACGGCACTCGGTCCCGCTCTCGGCGGGACCCGTTTTTATCCCTATGAGTCTGAGCAGCAGGCCCTCATCGACGTGCTGCGACTCTCGGAAGCGATGTCCCTCAAGGCGGCCGCGGCGGGACTCGACCTCGGAGGCGGCAAGGCGGTCATCATCGGCGACCCCATGAAACTGCGCTCGGAGCGTCTGTGGCGTGCCTACGGCCGGGTCATCGACTCTCTCCGGGGTCGCTACATCACCGCTGAAGACGTCGGAACTTCCGCATTCGACATGGACGTCATCCGCCGTGAGACGCGTTGGGTGTGTGGGACACCCGTCGAGGAAGGCGGGTCGGGCGACCCGTCGCCGGCGACGGCACGCGGTCTCATCGCCGGCATGCGAGCGTCACTCCAGTTCGTCCACGGGAATCAGTCGTTCTCCGGTCGCAAAGTAGCCGTGCTCGGGGTCGGCAAGGTGGGCTCAGATCTGGTGCGGCGCCTCGACGAGCTCGGCGCCTCGGTGGTCATCGCCGACGTCTACCCGCCGGCCATCGACACCGTGATGGAGCGCCACGCCGGCGTAGAAGTCGTCGACTGCGACGACATCTACGAAGTGGAGTGCGACATCTTCTCCCCATGCTCACTCGGAGGCGTTCTCGACGAGCACACCATCCCCCGGCTTCGCAGCGACATGGTGGTCGGATCGGCCAACAACCAACTGGCGACGCCGGAGGACGCAGAGCGGCTCGCCGAACGCGACATCCTGTTCGCGCCCGACTTCGTCGTGAACGCCGGCGGACTCATCAACGTGAGCGAGGAGCTGCGGGGCTACAACCTGGATCGCGCCGCCGCCCGCGTCGACAAGATCTACGACAGCACGCTGCGGGTGCTGGAGGCGGCGCGGGAACGAGGCGTGACGCCGAACGTCGCCGCGGTGTCGGTCGCCAGGGAGCGCATCACCGAGATCGGCAACCTGCGGCTCTTCCGCCGCAGCGGCGACGACCGCAACTGAGGATCCGATGACGATCGACACCCGTACCGAACACCAGCACCGCGACCTCGGCCTGAGCGACGAGGCGGTGCTTCACATGTATCGCCTGATGCTGCTCGCCCGGCGCGTGGACGATCGCATGTGGGCGCTCAACCGCCAGGGCCGCGCCCCGTTCGTGGTCTCGTCGTCGGGCCACGAGGCAGCTCAGGTCGGCACGGCCCTCGCCCTCGATCGGGACCGAGACTGGGCACTCCCCTACTACCGCGACGTCGCAGCCGCGCTCGCCATCGGCATGACCGCAGAGGAGCTCTTCCTAGGAGTGTTCTC
>DATKBG010000192.1:0-4132 GCA_035514255.1 Acidimicrobiia bacterium | reverse complement strand
GCTGCCACAGTCGCCGAACTCGTCACAGCCCAGCGGGCCGATCAGGCCAGCAAAGCCCGACAGGTTGCTGATGTAGTCGCGCAGGGCCTGACGGCCGACACGCAACACACCGTCGCTGCCGAGAACACCCACCTCACGGATGGCCGTGAGGACGATGACGGTGGCGTCATACGAGTGGGCGTGGAAGGCAGCCGGCGGTGACACACCGTACTTCGTCTCGTAGCGAGCGAGCATGTCGGCGTATGACACGCCGGTCTCGCTCACGTTCGCGCCGAGGTCCAGGTCCGGTCCCGAGAAGTAGACACCCTCGGTCTCGGTGAGTGCCAGGAAGTCGCTGACGAATAGACCATCGGCCGAGAACCAGACGATGTCTTCCAGGCCAGCGATGCTGTCCTTCTGCTGGATGAACTCCGGTCCGCCCGTCTGCGGGAAGATCGGGAAGAACACCAGATCCACGTCAGCGGCAGCGATGTCCGTCAGGATCGACGTCTGATCGCCCGCCTGGGTCCGTGCTGTATAAGGCACTTCGCCGCCGAGAGCCTCGAACGCTGCCGAGAAGGCACTGGTCAGGCCCTCGGTGTACGGGTCACCGTCGTGGACCGCGGCAGCACGCCTGAGGCCCAACTCGTTGTACACGAAGTCGGCCACCGCACCGCCCTGGAACTCGTCGTTGTGTGCCGTCCGGTAGTAGCCGGGGAGATAGTTCTCCGCAGCCGTGCCGGGGTTGGTCATCACGTACGAGGTCAGGCTCGGTGACGTGTTCGATCCCGAGATCATGACGAGGCCAGCCGACGAATACACGGGCAGCGCGGCAGCGCCGGCGCCCGAGCACGTCGTTCCGATCACGGCCAGGACGCCGTCCTGGGCCGCAATCGCCTGTGCACCCGTCTGGCCACCTGCCGACAGGCAGAGGTCGTCCTCAGGGGTGCCAAGGTTCACACTGAACCCGTGGATGTCCCCGAAGTCCTCGATCGCCATCTCGATGCCGCGCACCTGGTCGAGACCGAGGTCGGCAACGACGTCGGAAATCGCCTGATGGGCGCGAATCTGAATCTGCTCACCCGGCTGGATCTCGACGACGCCGATGGCGTCTTCGATTTCCGTCTGACCGCCGTCGTCACCGCACGCAGCGGCCACGAGAGCCAGCGCCACTGTCATGGCAACCAGGTGCCGCAGTCGGATTGACTTGCGACTCATATCTTTGTTTCCCTCCATAGTAAATGCCGAACCGATGACTCAGGCCTCCGGTCCAGCGGAACGAGTGTAGCGAACGGCTACGCACGACGAAACCTCCCCACCGCACCGCGCCGATGGCATCGTGAGACAATTGTGGGCTGTGCTGAGCCGCGAAGACGCCTTCCTGAGTGAGATCCTGCCCCCAGAGGAGCGGGCGGTGGAGGCTGTTGTGGCCCGCTACCAACGCGTGGCTGCGGCAGTGACCCGCTTCGCCCGGTCGCTCGCCGACGACGAGGGGCTGCGGGTGCGCTTGGGGTCACGGACCAGTGCCGAGCCCGGTGAGATCGTCTTGGACCCCGGCGTCTTCCAGGCCGCCTACGCCCGCCGGGCACCGGTCACCCCGGCAGAGGTGGCCCTCGCCTCCGCACTCCACGAAGCCATCCATCTGGTCACCACCGACTTCGACGAGGCGCGCCCGGTGCCCCCCGAGTGGCTGCCCGACGACGGGGAGCCCCCGCCCGACACCCCGGTGGCGCTACTCGAGGCACTCGACCACGCTGGCGGCCCTGCCGCCGAGGCGATGTTCCTCGCTATCGAGGACGCCCGGCAGGAGATCCAGAACCTCACTGCCTACCCCGGTGCACGGTCAGTGCTCGCCGACCTGTACCGCGCCTCTGTCCCATCGGCGATGGAAGCCGCCCGCCCCATGGGACAGTTCGCCCTGTCCTGTTTCCTGGCGGTCGGCGGCTATCAGACCGTCAAAGACCTGCAGCGGCGATCCGAGCCGGTGGTCGCCGCCGCCCTCGAGGACGCCCGGCGACTCCTCGGCGATGCCGCCGAGGCTGACGGCCCGTGGGAGGCCGCGGGCGTCGCTCTCAATCTGTTGGCCGTAGCCCGGGCGCATGGGTTGGTCACCGAGGCGTCGCCATCGGAGAGCCCGCAGGCGCGCGACAACCGCGAGGAGGCCGAGAAGCGCCAGATCGAGGAGTCCGTGGACGCGGTGCGGCTGGTCACACCGATCCTGCGCGATGCCGAGTCCTACGACTCGGCCCGGCAGGCCGCCCAGATGTCGGGCGACCAGGCCAAGCGCGGTGACACGACCGAGGCCGGCGACCCCGCCACCGACCAGATCCTGCGCGTCTCGGAAGGGGCCGACGTCTATCTGCCCACCGGCCAGGGCGGCAAGCTGATCGTCTCGCCGGTGCCGGACCGTTTTGCGTCACTCGCCGATCGCGGGCGCGAGGCGCTCGAGGAAGCAGCACTGCGGTGGGGGGTGGCGCAGCGGCACATCTCCGGCGAGCTGTACCCCCTGTTCATCGCCAACCAGCGGCGCGGCCTGCGCTCCGGCTACGACGCCGGCGACCTGTCCCCCCATGCCGCACTGCTCCTGGGAGGCGGCTTGTACCAACGCATGTTCGAGCGGCGCTCCCTGCCGAGTCGGCGTGCCTATGCGGTGAGCCTCCTTGTCGACGGCTCGGCGAGCATGCTCCAACCGCGCCCGCTACCCACCGGCTCCAAGGCGCCGTGGGCGATGGCGGCAGCGACACTCGGTGCCTGGAGCCTGGCCAGGCTGTGCGACGAGCTCCAGGTGGAGTTCGAGGTGGCCCTGTTCAACCGCGCCTTCGCCGCCCGCGTCGAGGACACCGAACGCAGCTACACCGAACGTCTCAACGGGACTCGCGGAGCGCTCCGGCGGAGCCAGGGAGGAGCCGCCGACCGGCTCACCAGGACCGTCAATCACTACCTGGTCAAGTCGTTCGACGATCGGTGGGTGGCAACCGAACCGACCCTCGCCGGGCTGTTCTGGACGGCGGCGAAGCCAGCCGAGGCTGGGATGGCGGCGCGCCGGTCGCCCTCTGACTTTCCCCCGGTGTCGATGTTCGAGAAGGCGGCCAACGTCGACGAGTTGAACGTGAGCCACGCAGCCGAGCGGCTCGCAGCCCGGCACGCTCAGGTGCGGATCCTCATCGTCCTCGCCGACGGGATGACGCGGGGGTCGGTCGAGACGCTCGCCGCCTCGGTGGCGGCGGTGGAGCAGACGGGCACCATGGTGCTGGGTGTCGGGATCGGCGATGCCACCGTGGAAGCAGCCTACGGACGCAGCGAGGTGGTCAGCCGCCCCGAGTCACTCACTCGGGCCATGGTCGAGGGTGTACGCGGCGCCCTGCGCCGCAGCATCGCCGAACAAGGCGGAGATACCTGGTGGGGACATGAAGCAGGGGGCCGGTACCAGTGATCGGCCGTCCCGCTCAACGCGGGTATGTGGTATTTGGTACTTGGTACTTGGACTCGAAGGCTGGTCGCGCGTACCAAGTACCAAATACCAAGTACTCGACCGAATTGCAGATCACGTCCCTGGCCCTGCGAACATGGAGCGTTCATGACCACTGTCACCTTTGAAGATCCGAGCGGTGCTGGCGCGCCGATCGAACTCGCCGTGCACGATCTCGGCGACGACATCAGCGACGCCTCCCAGCGGCTCGCCAAGATTCCTGAACCCGACCCGCACTACGTCGATCTCGGCATGCTGTACCGGCTCGCTGCCTTCGAGCGGGTGCGCCGGGAGTCGATGGCCGACACCCCCCTGCATCTCGCCCTGCGCGGCCACATGGGGACGGGCAAGGACCACGACCTCGAGCAGTTCGCCGCCATCCTTCGCATGCCCTACTACCGGATCCCGCTCACCGGCGAGGTCCGCGACATCACCCTCATAGGCTCGGTCAAGCTCTACGGAGATGGCAAGGGCGGGACTGAGTCGCGCTGGGAGGACGGCGACATCACCCGTGCACTGCGGGGCCCGGCCCTCATCAACCTCTCCGAGCTCAACGCCGCAGGAGCCGAGACGCTGTTTGCTCTCCACGGTCTCCTCGATCGCTACCAGGCCCTCGACCTCCCGACCGGAGAGACGGTGCGGCTCCGCCCGGACACCCGCATCTTCGGCACGCTCAACCCCACC
>DATKBG010000191.1:0-2815 GCA_035514255.1 Acidimicrobiia bacterium | reverse complement strand
GTTAGGCACGCCTGCGGCGGCCGGCGTAGTCGGTGTTCGGAGCGCCCATATCTGGTGTCCTCTACCGACACACTGAGGACGCTGTCGCGGGTCGTCGCCGCGGCGATGGGAGGGCCGGCGCACTGCCCAATCGCCAACAGCTTCACGACAACGGCGACGGTGACGTCCTTCTGTCCACAACGACAGTGAGCCAATGCTGCCTGGAGGTCGCACAAGCGCTCCCACGGCCACCCCGGAGCGGCGGGCCCAGGCAGAGCGTTCTCGGGACGAGGGAGAATCTCGATGGCCGAGCAATGTCGACTTGTGGTTGCCTCGGGCTAGTCGTCGACCACGAGGAGAGGTCTCATGCGCCAAGCGTCACGTGTCATCCATCTGGGAGTTGAAGCCGATGTGAAGGACGTGACGCGAGTTGGCGAGCTTGAACCTGGGGATCCTGGCGCATGTAGACGCCGGTAAGACCACCCTCACCGAGCAGCTGCTGCATGCAGCTGGGGTCATCGACGATGTCGGTCGCGTCGATGCCGGAACCACCACGACCGACTCCTTGGAGCTGGAACGGCAGCGGGGCATCACCATCAAGTCCGCGGTCGCGTCTTTCGTGGTCGACGGAGTGACGGTCAATCTGGTGGACACTCCGGGGCACTCGGATTTCATTGCTGAGGTGGAGCGGGTCCTGGGTGTCCTCGACGGGGCCATCCTGGTGGTGTCGGCCGTCGAGGGTGTGCAGTCCCAGACGCTGCTGTTGTTCCGCGCGCTGCGAGGTCTTCGGATCCCGACGGTGTTCTTCCTGAACAAGCTCGACCGGACTGGCGCCGACGTGGACCGGACGCTCGACGCGATCCGGGAGCGCCTCGAAGCCAACCTGGTCCCGCTCGGGGTTCCCTCGAGTGTCGGCACACCTGAAGTGGCGGTTGGCCCGCCCGATCTGAGTGACCGGGCCCAGGCGGACGCCGCCGTCGAGGTGCTCGCCGCCAACGACGACGACTTGCTGCATCGTGTCGTCGACGAAACACCCCTCAGCACGCACGAACTGTGGAAGATCCTGGTCGACCAGACCGCGAACCTGTTGGTCCAGCCGGTGTTCTTCGGTGCGGCGCTGCCGGGCATCGGGGTCGGCGACCTTCTTGACTGGACACCCCACCTGCTCCCTCGAAGTTCCGGCGATGCGGCCGGTGATGCGTCGGGGACCGTGTTCAAGATCGAGCGGGGCCCCAATCGGGAGAAGATCGCCCTCGTGCGCGTGTTCTCCGGGACCCTGCGGACACGTGACCGCATCCCCATAGGCGACGAGGTCAACACGGTCACCGCCATCGACGTGTTCGAACATGGCACCACCACTCGCCGATCGCAGGCCCGGGCCGGCGACATCGCCAAGGTCCACGGACTCAACGGGGCGCGCATCGGCACAACCTTCGGCGACACGGAACGGACCGAGACTGGCGACCACGTGTTCTCACCGCCAACCCTCGAGACCGCGGTCGTGGCGCGACACCCGCAGGACAAACGAGCCGTGTTCGAGGCCCTCACCGAACTCGCCGAACAGGACCCCCTCATCAACCTGCGCCAGGACGACGCCCGCCAAGAACTGTTCCTGTCCCTCTACGGCGAGGTGCAACAAGAAGTCATCGCCCAAACCTTGGCCGTCGACTACGACCTCGAGATCGACTTCCGGCCCACGACACCGGTCTGCATCGAGCGGCCCAACACAACCGGCTCGGCCATCGAGACCATCCCACGATCCCGCACGACCGACCGTCCGTTCCTCGCCACCATCGGCCTCACCGTCGAGCCATTGCCACCAGGCTCCGGAGTCGACTTCGAACTCGACGTCGGGATCAAGACGATCCCCATCCACGTCTTCGACAGCGTCGACGTCTTCCGCACGGTCATGCACCAAGCGGTGACCGACACCCTTCGCCAGGGGCTCCGTGGCTGGCAGGTCACCGACTGCAAGGTCACCATGACCGACTGCGACTACCAGGCACCCCCACGGCGATGGCCAGGCACGACCCTGTCGGACTACCGAGAACTCACCCCGCTGGTCCTCATGGCCGCCCTCAAGCAGGCAGGCACCACCGTGTGCGAACCATTACTCGACGTCCGCCTCGAGTTCCCCGAAGATCTACTCGGTGACATCCTGGCCCTCCTCAACGAACTCGATGCCCAACCTGGCCAACCGACCCGACACGGGCCGGTCTGGATACTCAAAGCGACCATTCGGGCCGCCCGTCTCCACGACCTGCAGTCACGACTGCCGGACATGACCCGTGGCGAAGGCGTCGTCGAATCCGCCTTCGCCGGCTACCAACCAGTCCGCGGCACCCCACCCTCCAGACCGAGAACCGACCGCAACCCACTCGACCGCATCGACTACCTCCGCCGCACGGTCGGAACCTGAAGACGGCGCACCCCAAGCGGCGTTCTGCGGCGCTCGTGAGCAACAGGGTCCGCGGATAGTCGCCGTCGATATCCGTCGCACGCTGATGCGGATCCTGACAGCCTGTACCGAATGGGGACGCTGAAGCAGGTCGTCGTCGACTGCCGCCACCCGGCGCGGCTCGCTCGCTTCTGGGCTGACGCACTCGACGGCTTCGAGGTGCTCGCCTACGACGACGCCGAGATCGCCCGCCTGGCCGAGCTCGGGCTCACGCCAGACACCGATCCCTGCGTCATCGTGATCGGACCAGGGCTCGAGCTCGGCTTCCAGCAGGTGGACGTGGAAGATGCCGCCAAGAAGCCACTGCACCTCGACCTCTCCGCGGCATCGCGCAAGTCAGAGGTCCACCGGCTCGTGAGACTCGGCGCGACGGTCAAG
>DATKBG010000190.1:0-5612 GCA_035514255.1 Acidimicrobiia bacterium | reverse complement strand
GCCTGAAGATGCGGGAGTTCGGGGAGAAGGTGGCGACGACGATCACGAAGGTCCCGAGGATGATGGTGAGCACCACGACGACCGTGAGGGCGAGGAGGGTGCGGACGGCGTCACGGGCCGCTCGGAGGAAGCGGAGCATCTGCCGGTAGGCTACCCATCGCCTTCAGCCCGGAGAGTCCGCATGGCCGACATCCTCAGCACCGTCGCCGACCGGGTGGCGACGATCACCATGAACCGGCCCGAACGCCGCAACGCGTTCACGGTGGAGATGTTCGACCTGCTCGGCGATCACCTGCTCGCCGCTTCCGGGGATCCGGAGGTGCGTTGCATCGTCCTCACCGGTTCCGGCGATGCCTTCTCGTCGGGACTCGACCTGACGGAAGCCGCCCAGCAGGTAGATCGGCTCGACCGGATCGCCTTCACCTTCGACGCCCGACGGTCCCCGGCGGTGGTCCTCCAGGAGATCGAGGTTCCGGTGATCGCCGCCGTCAACGGCCCCGCTGCCGGATACGCCGTCGGCATGGCGATCAACGCCGACATCCGGGTGATGGCCCGCACGGCGCGGCTGGTGCCTGCCACCAAGCGCAACCTGCTGCCCGAGAGCGGTGACACCTGGCTGCTGCCGCGCCTGGTCGGGTGGGAGCAGGCGGCCCGCTTCTACTTCCTCGGTGAGGACATGACGGGGGAGCAAGCGCTCGCCGCCGGCGTGGTGTCCGAGCTGGCCGACGACTCCGACGCCACCAAGGCCCGCGCCGCCGAGCTCGCTGGCCAGATCGCCGCCATGCCACCGCAGGCGATCCGGGCCGCCAAGCGCCTGATGCGGGCCGGGCGCACCGACGACTACGGCGAGCACGTCCACCGGGCACTGCTCCAGCTCATCCCCATGTTCAAGACGAAGGACTTCTCTGAGGCCGTATCGGCGTTCTTCGAGAAACGCGACCCGCACTTCACCGGCGAGTGAGGCGGCTCAGCAGAGCTCAGGCGCGCCGGGTGAGCCTCGCCGCTCAGGGACTGGCTGCCGCCCGGCCCACGGGGACACCGAACATCGGTCATCTCACGCGGGCGGTGCGCTCTATGGGCATCCTCCAGATCGACTCGGTCAACGTCGTCGAACGAGCCCATCAGGTCACTTTGTTCTCGCGTCTCGGTCCCTACGACCCGGATCTGGTGTGGCGAGCCCTCGAGGAGCGGCGTATCTTCGAGTACTGGGGGCGCATGGCGTCGTTCCTGCCCATCGAGGACTACGGCCTGTACCGGTGGCGGATGGATGCCATCGCCCGCAGACACGCTGACGGGGAGTGGACAAAGCTCGCCGACATCGTGGAGCGAGCACCCACCTACGTCGAGGATGTCTACCGGCAGGTGGTGGAGCGCGGGCCGCTGGCTCCTGCCGACCTCGAGGATCCCGGGGAGCGAGGCGGTCCCTGGTGGGGATGGGCCGACGGGAAGGTCGCGCTGGAGCACCTGTTCATCACCGGCCGACTGTCGGTGGCCCATCGGCGTAATTTCACCCGCTACTACGACGTCACCGAGCGCGTGATCCCTGAGGAGCACCGGCAGGTGGCGTTACCTGCCGATGAGGCACGGCGTCAACTGATCCGCCAGGCGGCGAAGGCGCTCGGTGTGGGCACGGCTCGTGACATCATCGACTACTACTGGATTCGAGTGGAACACGGCCGCCAGATCATCGATGACCTCGTCGCCGACGGGGAACTCATCGAAGTGCAGGTGGAGGGTTGGAGCGAACCGGGGTACCTGCATAGCGAGGTCGGCGTGCCTCGTTCGGTCGATGCGAGGTCGCTGATCAACCCGTTCGACCCGATGGCGTGGAACCGCGACCGCCTCGAACGGCTCCACGACTTCCACTACCGGATCGAGATCTACGTGCCTCCACCGAAGCGGGTGTACGGCTACTACGTCTACCCGTTCCTCCTGGGGGACGACCTGGTGGCCCGGGTGGACCTCAAGGCCGACCGCAAGCCAGGCGTGCTCCGGGTGCCGGGAGCGTTCGCCGAGGGTGGGGTGGATCGGGTGCGGGTCGCGCGCGAGTTGGCCGCAGAGCTACGCGACATGGCAGGCTGGTTGGGCCTCGGCGAGATCGAGGTGGGCGAGAAGGGTGATCTGGCGGGGGAGTTGCGCAAGGCGGTGTGAGGGCCTTGCGTCGGGTTCGCTTCGCGCCTGGCGCCCCGCGCAGCCTCTACCCTTCCGCCTGACAACCGACACAGAGGGACGGGATGATCGACTTTCAGGATCGAGTGGCGCTGGTGACCGGTGCGGGCCGTGGTCTGGGCGCCAGCCACGCCCAACTGCTCGCCTCTCGAGGTGCGGCGGTGGTGGTCAACGACCCGGGTGTCGCCACCGACGGGACCGAGTCGGAAGCCCGGCCCGCCGACGAAGTGGTCGCCGCGATCAAAGACGCCGGCGGAGCCGCGGTTGCCGACTATGGCTCGGTGTCCGATCCGGCCGATGCCGAGGCGATGGTGCAGCGGGCGGTGGACGAGTTCGGCCGCATCGACGTCGTCATCAACAACGCCGGCATCCTGCGCGACAAGGCGTTCCACAACCTCGAGTGGGAGGACCTCGATCCGGTTCTCGACGTCCATCTCAAGGGCGCCTTCTACGTGACCCGACCTGCCTTCCGGCTCATGCGTGAGCAGGGCTACGGGCGGGTCGTCGTCACCTCGTCCAACTCTGGCCTCCTGGGCAACTTCGGCCAGTCGAACTACGGGGCAGCGAAGATGGGCCTGGTCGGACTGATGAACGTGCTCGCCCTCGAGGGCGCCAAGTACGACATCAAGGTCAACGCCATCGCCCCCGTGGCCCGCACCCGGATGACCGAGGAGCTGCTGGGGCCGCTGGTCGACAAGATCGACCCGTCCTTCGTGTCACCCGTGGTCGCCTACCTCGCCTCGGAGGCGTGTGCGGTGACCGGGGAGATCTACTCGGCAGCCGGCGGGGTGGTGAGTCGCATGTTCGTGGGGCTGACCAGCGGGTGGTTCAAGCATCCCGAGCGCGATGGTGCGCTCACCCCGGAGGACGTCGCCGAGAACCTGGACGCCATCCGGGACGAAGCGAGCTACCTGGTCCCCGCCTCCAACCAGGAGGAACTCCAGAAGATCGCTCCGCTGCTGTTCTCGTGACCACACCCGGCAGCACCGCCGGGAAGGACGAGTGGCGCGCCTGGGCGCGTAGCCAGCGAGAAGACATCGACTGGGCGGGCCTGTCGAAGCAAATCCTCGATCATCTTCGCAACTGGGATGGGATCGATGGTCGGACCCGGGTGGTGCTCTTCGATCCGCTGCCCGACGAGGCCGATGTCACGCCGCTCGCCGATCGATGTGTGGCGCTGCTGACCCGAACTGACGAGGACGGGTTGACCGTCCACGCCTTCGGCGATCCCCGGGAGCAGCATCGGCTCGGCTTCAGTCAGCCGATCGCCGAGAGTCCGGTGGTCGATCCGGTGTCGGTGGATGTCGTCCTGGCGCCCGGTCTCGCCTTTGACCGGCATGGCGTGCGCCTGGGCCGCGGCGGGGGCCATTACGACCGTCTGCTCGCTCTCCTGCGCCCCGATGCCGTGGTCGTCGGCGTGGCGCCGGCGGCGCTCGTCGTCGACCGCCTGCCGCGTGAGGATCACGATCGACGGGTGACCCACCTGGTGACTGAGGAGGGCATCGCATCGGTAGGTGCCAGCAGGGCCGCCGCCGCGTCGGTGGTGGAAGCGGCTCGAGCGTGGATCGCCGGAGACCCCGATCCGGTCACCCGCGGCCTGCTCCAGGATCTCATCGATCGACGTGACGCCGAGACCCTGCGGGCCGTCATGGGCACGCCGCTGCGATTCGGCACCGCCGGGATTCGCGGTGAGGTGGGGCCGGGGAGCAGTCGCATGAATCGGGCGACGGTGATCCGGGTCACTCGGGGGATCGTCGACTACCTGGCGGAGCGCGGGCGCGGCGATGGCACGGTCGTCGTCGGGTTCGACGCTCGTCCGGACAGCCGCACCTTCGCCGACGACGTGGTCGGCGTGTTCGCCGCCGCCGGGATGCCAGTGCGGTTCTTCCCCGATCCGGTTCCCACGCCGCTGGTGGCTCACCAGGCGCTGAAGCACGACGCCACCATGGCGATCGTGGTCACTGCCAGCCACAACCCACCCGCCGACAACGGCTACAAGGTGTACGACGCCAACGGCGCCCAGATCGTCCCGCCGGTGGATGCCGATATCGCCAGAGCGATCGACCGGGTCGGTCCGGCCAACGAGGTACCTCGCCTGGAGGGTGCCCTCGATTCTGATCCCGCTGGGGTTACGGCGATCGGGGCGGAGGCGGCGGGGTCTTACCTCGACGACCTTTTTGCCTTCCGCGGCGATCCGCCGGAGATGGCACCTCAGCCGCTGGTGTTCACCCCCCTCCACGGCGTGTCCGGAGACCTGCTCGTCGCCGCGCTGGAACGGGCGGGTCACACCGAGGTGACCGTGGTTCCCGAGCAGTTCGAGCCGGACGGGACCTTCCCGACCGTCGCCTTCCCCAACCCGGAAGAGGAGCACTCCCTCGACCTCGCCGAGCACCTTGCCGAGGACCGCGGCATCGATCTGGTGCTGGCCAGCGATCCCGACGGCGACCGGCTGGGGGTGTCCCTGCGCGACGGTGGGACCTGGCGACGACTGACCGGCAACGAGATCGGGGTCCTGCTCGCCGACTTCGTCCTGGAGCGCACCGGGTCGATTGCCAATCGAGTGGTGGTGAGCAGCATCGTCTCGTCGCCGATGCTGGCGTCGATCGCTCGGGCTCACGACGCCCACAGCGAGTACACGCTCACCGGGTTCAAGTGGATCTGCAATGCGGCGCTCGATCTGGAGGCGCAGGGATACCGCTTCGTGTTCGGTTTCGAAGAGGCCTTGGGCTACGCCGTCGGCACCGCGGTGCGCGACAAGGATGGAATCTCGGCGGCTGTCTGGTTCGCCGATCTGGCCGCGGTGTGTGCTGCCGCCGGTGAGACCGTCCTCGACCGCCTGGCCCGGCTGTATGCCGAGCACGGCCTGTGGGTGTGTGTACCGCGCAGCATCGCCCGTGACACGCCCGACGGCCTCGCCGAGTTGGCTGCCGGCCTCAGCCGCCTGGTCAGCGACCCACCCGACTCGGTGGGTGGCCTGCCTGTCGAACGGGTCGTCGACTATCGCACCGGGGGCGAGGGTCGGCCCCGCTGGCTGGCGGACGCTCCGCTGGTGGCACTGGAACTCGGCGGCGGGAGCCGGGTGCTCGCCCGCCCCAGCGGCACCGAGCCCAAGATGAAGATCTACACCGACCTGCGCAGCACGGTGACTGGTCCGGAGGCGGTGGCGGCGTCGGAGGCGGAGGTGGAGGAGCTGGCCGCTCGAGTCGCCGCCGACGTGGCCGGGCTGATCGCGGGGGAGTCGTGAGCGAACTGCCCGCGACCTCCCAACGGGTGGTCGCCGCCGGCGCCGCACTGGGGGTCGCCGTCGAGCCGCGGGTGTTCCCGGAGGGGACCAAGACTTCGGCCGATGCCGCTGCCGCCATCGGCTGCGAGGTGTCCCAGATCGTCAAGTCGTTGGTCTTCATGGTCGACGATCGGCCGGTGATCGCCCTGCTCCGCGGCGA
>DATKBG010000189.1:0-10830 GCA_035514255.1 Acidimicrobiia bacterium | reverse complement strand
CGGCTCGCCGAGGCCCCCTCGTTTGGTGAGCCGATCGAGTCGTTCGATCCAAAGAGCGCAGGGGCCGAGGCATACCGATCGCTGGCGAAAGAGTTCAGGAGGAGACATGGCCGCAAGTCGTAAGTCAGGTTTGGGACGGGGACTCGACGCCCTGCTCGCGGTCCCCCCGGAAGCGGCGGCTCGCGAGGGCTACGCCGTCGTTGCCATCGGCGTGATCACTCCAAACCCGCGCCAGCCCAGGATCCGCTTCGACGACGACGCGCTCGAGGGCCTTGCCGCCTCCATTGCCCGGGTGGGGGTACTGCAGCCACTGGTGGTGTCGCCGAGTGAGGCCGACGGGGCCTATCGCCTGGTGGCGGGGGAGCGGCGTCTCAGGGCTGCGAAGCTCGCCGGCCTCTCCGAGGTGCCGGTCATCATTCGTGAGGGTGACGACGAGTCGAGCCTGTCCGAAGCCCTCATCGAGAACATCCAGCGTGAGGACCTCGACGTCCTGGAGGAAGCCGCTGCCTTCGTGTCACTGCTGGAAGATTTCGGCATGACTCACGACGCCGTCGCTGATCGGGTCGGGAAGAGCCGCTCCGCGGTCACCAACACGATTCGCCTGCTCAAGCTGCCCGCGGCTCTCCAGTCACTCCTTGTTTCGGGTGATCTCGCCCCGGGAGCAGCCCGGGCGCTTCTCGGACTCGACGACGATGCCGCCGCCATCAGGATCGGGGAGCGGGCGGCGGCGGAGGGTTGGCCGGTTCGCCGGGTCGAAGACGCGGTGCGCGCTGCCCGTGAAGGCTCAGGCGACGCCAAGCCGGCCACGACAACGGTCGAGCCAAAGTTGCGACCGGCACAGATCGTCGCCCTCGAGGAGAGGCTTGCCGATGTGCTGGGGACTCCCGTCGCCATCACCTACGGCCGGGGCGGGGGAGGGCGGTTGACCGTGCGCTTCGGCTCGGTCGACGACCTCGAGCGGATCTACCGGGCGATGATCGGCTCACCTCCGGACTGAGGGGGCAAGCCTATTTGCGCACCCCCTGAGCCGTCAGTCGGCGCCGACCGCGGCGTCTCGGTCGCTCTCCAGCCACGTCTCGATGGCCCGGACAACGGCGCGCCCCACCGCGGGGTCGAGATGGGGGAGTACCACCACCACGGCCGGCGCCCGGGTCTCGCGTAACAAGGGGGTGCTCCGACCGACAGCGTTGACTCCGAGTGCGGCGGCCACGGCCTGGCCGATCGCCGATCCCGCTCGCGAGGTCGTCTGCGCCGACGCGAAGTGGTGGACGCCTGCTTCGGCGACGTCGTCAGACAACGAGAACCCGATCACCATGTCGGGGGCGAGCTCGTTGGCGTGACGGGCCCGAAGGCGTTCGGCGGGCCGGGTGTCTGCCGATCTGGAGAGCAGCGGCTGTGCCCCCGACTCGCGCAATGCTGCTGCTGCCGCCGCCGCCGCACTCCAGGCGCTGGTGGCCTCGAGGTCGCTCCGACAGAACGGATCGAGGAAGAACCGCTGCCCGGCAACGGTTCGCGGGAGTTCGGCCAGCCACACTCGATCCCGGACCATCTCGCGGCCCACCTTGTCGGTGGCTCGAACCATCAGGGTCAGTTCGCCGACGACCTCCGGCCCGACGATGCCGTCCTCGGACATCTCCCGGTTGTGCTGGAACTCGAGCACGGCGCGCAGAGTGCCCGGCCCGAAGATCCCGTCGATGTTGCCGGCGTCGAAGCCAAGCGAGTTGAGGCGTTGTTGCAAGTCGGCGACATCGTGACCATGGAGCATCGGCATCCGGTAGTAGAGGACGCGATCTTCCAGTCGGAAGCCAGCATCTACCAGAGTCCGCCAGGTCTCACGACCAACCATTCCGTCAGGAGTGATGTGGTTGGCATGCTGGAATTCGGTGGCCGCCCGGGCCGTGCCCTCACCAAACGTGCCGAGCTCGTCCGGGTCGATGGGGTAGCCGAGACGGCTCAGCCGCTCCTGGATGTCGCGGACGGCGTCACCTGTGTCGCCAGACCTGTACAGCGCCATGGCGCGAGGCTACCGGCGCCAGCGGACTCGGCGACCGGCAGATCCAGGTCGGGCTCCGGTCAGACGAAGTCGGCGAGTTCGGAGACCAGCGCCTGCTTGGGCCGGGCGCCGACGATGCGCTTCTTCTCGACTCCGTCCTTGAAGACGATGAGCGTCGGGATGCCCATGACGTCGTACTGCATGGCGGTCTTGGGGTTCTCGTCGACATTCAGTTTGGCGACGCGGAGCGTGCCGGCATAGTCGGTGGCGATCTCGTCGACGATCGGCCCCACGACGCGGCAGGGACCGCACCACTCGGCCCAGAAGTCGACGAGCACCGGGGTCTCGTCGGCGATGAGGTCACCGAAAGCAGCGTCGGTGGCGGTGATGGTGTGTTCGTTCATGATCTGGTTGGCCCGGGGGCCATCCTCCTTCTCTATGTCAGCGTGCGTCGAGCCAGCGTTCCGCATCCATCGCAGCCTGGCAGCCCATGCCCGCGGCGGTGACGGCCTGTCGGTAGTTGTGATCGACGACGTCTCCGGCACCGAAGACTCCAGGGACCGACGTCGCTGTCGACCCGAAAGTGAGCAGGTATCCCTGGTCGTCGAGTTCCAGCTGGCCTTTGAACAGACTCGTGTTGGGGTCGTGACCGATGGCGACGAACACCCCATCTACCGCCAATTCCTCGACCGAATCGTCGGGTAGGTGCCGGAGGCGAGCGGCGGATACGGTTCCCTCGCCGAGGATCTCTTCGACCACCGTGTTCCAACGGATGGCGATCTTGGGATGATCCATCACTCTTCCGGCCATGATCTTGGACGCACGAAACTCGTCCCGCCGATGCACCACGGTCACCTTGGAAGCAAACTTTGTGAGGAACAGGGCCTCCTCCATGGCGGAGTCCCCTCCGCCGACGACGATGAGTTCGCGATCCCGGAAGAAGAACCCGTCACAGGTGGCACACGACGACACGCCGTGCCCTCGCAATGCCTCTTCGCCGGGGACCTCGAGCCATCTGGCCGAAGCTCCGGTGGACACGATGACGCCTTCGGTGCGGAACTCCTCGTCCTCGGTGGCGACGAGAAACGGCTTGCCGGCGAACTCGACTCTGGTGGCGTCGGTGGGGATGAGGCGAGCACCGAACCGCTCCGCCTGGTCCCGAAACAGCTGCATAAGCTCGGGACCCATGACGCCCTCGGGGAAGCCGGGATAGTTCTCGACTTCGGTGGTGAGCATCAGTTGGCCGCCCGACATGGTGCCTTCGATGACGACCGGTGCCAGGTCTGCCCGGGCCGCATAGATGGCGGCGGTGTATCCGGCCGGACCCGATCCGATGATGACTAGCTTTTCTGTCACGAAGAAGTTCCCGAGTCGCTGCGGCGCGTACGCCTCGACCATAAGAACAGCGCGAGCAGCAGGAATAGTCCCCCGATGACCCCGTAGGCGATCTCTATGCCCTGGTCGCAATCACAGACTTTGGCTGCCAGTTCGCCGGCGATCCGAAAGGCGCCGACGAACAGGAATATCAACGCCAGAGAGACCGCGGTGAGCGCTACCAGGCCGAGTGCCACCCACTTGATACCCCGGGCGGCACGGTCGACCGTCATCGCACGCACGCGGGTGGTGAACGATTCGAAGAGGTCGGCGATCCGCGTCGGGAAGTCGTCGAACATGAGCCGAGGTTAGCGGGCGCCTGTTACTGGGCTCTTCAGCCGCGAGCGGCGAGAGGATCGCAGCCGTCCGGGTCGAGAACGGCGAGTCGGTCGACGACACCTTCGTCGTCGACGCCGAAGAAGACGAGCAGCGTTGGCTTGTCATCTCGCTCGTAGGCGAATACGAACACCTGCTCGTCGGTGCCCGTCGGCAGTATCTCGGCAGCGATGTCGACGCAGTCGGTCTCCTCGTCGGCGAGCGGCGCCGAGTCGAACCGGTTGGACGGCGACTGCATCTCTTCGTCGAGTTCGTCCAGGAGGGCGGGGTCACCCATCTCCGTCGACTTTGCCAAGGTGGTGGTCGTTGTCTCCGCGTGCTGGCCCGCTGGCTGGGTGGTCGTGACGATCGGTGCTTCCGTCGTATCTTCGGTTTCCGGGGGAGCTTCGACAACGGTGCTGCGGGCAGACTGCTGCCCGTCGGCGAACAGCGGCTGGTTGTCTGCCTCAGGGTCACCACCGAAGGAGAGGACCGGGTCGGACTCGGTGAGGTCCAGTGTGCCGGCGTCGTCGGCGACTGACTCACCGGTTCGGATAGTCAACTCGAAGGCGGCGTCCCCATCCCCATCACCCTGGAGGTCACTGAGCATGGGAACGATGGCGAGCATGGCTACAAGGACCGCAGCCGATCCAGCCAACGCTGGCCACAGGGAGCGGCGGAAGGGGCGCGCCACGGCGGCCGTTTCGGTTACCCCAAGGCCGATGGCGCCGGCAACGGCTTCGCGTACCGACTGGCGCTCCTCGAGCGACATAGAGACGACGCCGGTATCCCGGATGGCGGCGAGGGCGCGTCGATGATCGGCGAGGGCCGAGGCCCCATCAGGATGGCGCGCGAGGGCCGCCTCGGCTTCCCGGGCGGCAGCATCGTCGAGAGTTCCCTCGGCGAGGGCAGCAATGAGTTCTTCGAAGTCACGCATCATGTTCTTCACTTTGAGGGTCGGAAGGGTCCGCGAGGTTCCCGAGTGCGTCGGCCAGGAGCCTTCTACCGCGAAAGACGCGCGACTTGACGGTACCCACCGGCACTCCCAGTGCATCGGCAACGGTCTGCAATCCGAGTCCCTCCACGTCGGCGAGCACGACGGCGGCGCGGAACTCCTCGGGGAGTGCCGCCAGCGCCGCCTCCAGGTCGGGGCGCAGCTCGACGGCGGTGAATCCGTCCTCTCCCGCCGGGTCGACCGGGTCACGACCCTCGGGGAGGGCCTCTGACCGGTGCCGTTTCGCCCGTCGTGCGTGGTCGTAGCAGGTGTTGACGGCGACCCGGTAGAGCCAGGTACTGAACGCCGATCTGCCGGCAAAGCTCGACGCCTTACGGAAGACGGTGATAAAGGTGTCCTGGGTGGCATCGAGCGCGGCCTCGCGGTCGCGCAGCATGCGCAGGCAGATGCCGAAGACGCGGTCCTCGTGATGGCGCATCAACTCGTCGAACGCCTCGGCATCGCCCGCCAGATACCGCTGCAGCAGCTCGATGTCTGCGGAGGCCCGGTCGGTCACGGCGGGAACGCTACCCGTTCGTCTGGTTCTACCTTCCCGGTCGCCGGCGGCGCCCGATCAGGTGCTGACCAGCACCGCGAGAGGCTCGGGGAGGGTGACGAACCCCTCCGACTCGTACAGGCAAGTGGCCGGTGCGTTACCGGCAGGCGTGTTGAGCATGAGTGTCCGGGCTCCCTGGCGACGCGCCCACAGTGCTGCCGTTCGCACCAGTGATCGACCGATCCCGTTGCCCTGGGCGGCCGGGTCGACGGCGACGCGTTGGAGATAAGCCATAGAGCTGCCGACGCCGCTCACCGAGTAGCCGCACAACCCGCCCGACTCGTTGCGCACCACATGGAACACCGACCGGGGTGTCGCCGAAATGGCTTCCATGAGGGCCTGGCGGTCGAACTGCCAGAAGTCGTCGAAGGCGGCGGCATCGATGCGAAGAGCCTCCTCGTAGTCGTCTTCCTCTCCGACGATGACGAGGTGGTCGGGTGCCCCGATCCGGTCGAGTGACTTGCGCATGAGTGCCAGGTCCTCGTGGTGCTCGAATGAGGCGTCGTGCCATATCTGCTGGGCGGCGCGGGGCAGGGGTGGTGACAGGACCCGGCTGTGGGCGATCTCGTCGATCGCCTCAACGCAGTCGACGATGAACCCGGCTCCACCACCGCGCACCGGTCTGAGATGGGCCATCGGAACGACGCCGTTCCAAGGGCGCGAGTCAGCCCTCGACCAGCCCTTACGAAGTGTGATCGGTCCGGGCCAGGAGCCCTCGACGCGCATACCGATTGTCACACCGCGGATGGTAGAGACGCGTGACGAGCACTCCGAATCAGTAGCTACCGGCTACCAAATACCAAATACCAAATACGGGCTTCGCATACCATCCGACACTATGCCCACCCTCCTCTACTCCCACGCCTCGATGTTGGAGCACGACACCGGGGTGGGTCATCCGGAGCGGTCGGCGCGGCTCGAGGCGGTGCTCCGTGGGGCGCGCCGTGTTCCCGGCGTGGTGGAGCGACAGGCTCCGTTCGTCGATCGGTCCGACCTGCACCTGGTTCACGAGGCCTCGTATGTCGCGGCCATCGAGCGGTTCTGCGCCGAGGGTGGGGGGCACGCCGATCCCGACACGGTGGCTTCGACGGGATCGTGGGAGGCGGCGCTGCGAGCAGCCGGGTCGGGCGTCGCCGCCATCGACGCCATCGACGCGCAGGAAGCGAGAGACGCCTTCCTGGCGGTTCGACCCCCCGGACACCACGCCCTGGCAGCCGGGGCCATGGGATTCTGCTTCTTCAACAACGCGGCGGTGGCTGCGGCCCGCCTGCGCCGCGACGGCCGGAGGGTGGCGATCATCGACTGGGATGTTCACCACGGCAATGGAACCCAGGACATGTTCTATGAGGACGACGGTGTGCTCTACGTATCGCTGCACCAGTCACCGTTCTATCCCGGGACCGGATCGGTGTCTGAGGTCGGAATCGGGGAGGCTGCGGGAACCACGGTCAACATCCCGTTGCCCGCTGGCACCGACGGTGCCGGGTACGCCACCGCCTGGGGTCGCATCGTGGGTCCGGTGCTCGACGAATTCTCTCCGGACGGGCTGATCGTCAGTGCCGGGTACGACGCCCATCGCGACGATCCGCTGGCGGGCATGCTCCTGGAGGCTGCCGACTACGGGTGGATGGCGTTCCGGTTGTCTCGTCGTGACCTGCCGACGCTGGTCTTCCTGGAGGGCGGCTACGACCTGATCGCTCTCGAGGACTCGGTGGAGGCGACGCTGCTGGGACTCGACGACACCGCCTTCACTCCGGCGACCACTGGGGCACCCATCCCCGAGGCCGCCATCGATCGTGCTGCTGCCGCCGCATCGGTGAGGTGGGAGACCGTTCAAGGGCCCTGAAGATCGTGCCGATGGGTGAGCATCATGACTTTGGTGCCACCGTCCTCCATGAACGAACTGATCGCCGTCGCCAACGCGGCCGGCGCCTCCGACCTCCACATCAAAGTGGGCCGACCCCCGACGATGCGGATCGAAGGAGACCTCTCTTCGATCGGTGATGTGGTCTTCACCGACGAGCAGACCGAAGCCCTGCTGTGGACCATCCTGCCCGACCGGCTCCACCAGGAGTTCAAGGAGCACCACGAGGCAGACTTCGCCTACGGCACCGATGAGGGTGAGCGCATCCGCGTCAACGCCTTTCGTCAACAGGGCAGGGTGAGCATCGCCGTTCGCATCCTCCGGCGCACCACCATGAATTTCGAGGACCTGGGTCTTCCGTCGGTCATCAGCAGTGTCATCCAGGAGCGCAACGGCCTCATCCTGATCACCGGGCCCACCGGTACCGGCAAGTCCACGACTCTGGCGGCCATGATCGATGCGATCAACACCAGCCGCGCCGCCAACATCATCACGGTGGAGGATCCGGTCGAGTTTCTCCACGCCGACAAGAAGTCAATGATCCACCAGCGTGAGGTGGGGATGGACACCTCCGGCTTCGCCGAGGCGATGCGCCGGGTACTGCGACAGGATCCCGACGTCATCCTCATCGGCGAGATGCGCGACATGGAGACCATCAGCGCCGCCCTCAAGGCGGCCGAGACCGGTCACCTCGTACTCTCCACGCTGCATACGATCGACGCCGCCGAAACGATCAACCGGATCCTCGACGTGTTCCCTGGGGACCATCAGCGTCAGATCCGCCTCATGCTCGCCGGAGCGCTGCGGGCGATCATCAGCCAGCGTCTCGTCCCCACGGTGAACGGCAAGCGCCTTCCTGCGATCGAGGTCCTGATCAACACCGACCGCGTCAAGGAGCGGATCGCCGATCCTTCGCTGACCCATGAGATTCCTGAAGTTATCGCCGAAGGCGGCTACTACGGGATGGAGACCTTCGATCAGTCGATCCTGCGCATGGTCTCCTCGGGTGCGGTGTCGCTGGACAAGGGAATGCGATACGCCAGCAACCCCGCCGACCTCAAGATCCGAGCCCAGCAGCTGGGGATCATCCCGACGTAGCGGCCCTACGGGCCGCTACGTCCGCGATTCGCAATTCGCGATTCGCGATTCGCCAGACGGCGTTGGGCCCCCGCGAGTGTTCCAGTGCGTCTTGCGAATCGCGAAGAGCGAATCGCGAATCGCGCTTCTTTGTACCATCCGTCTCATGTTTCCCCAACGGCTGGCAACGCTCGTCGACGCGTCCGGGGTGCCGATGCAGGTTGCCCGACGCTTCGCCGATCGTGGCATCGAGGTCTTCCTCGTCGGGGGCAGTATCCGCGACGCTCTGCTCGATCGGCCCGTCGTCGAGTTCGACTTCGCCACACCGGCCCCGCCGGAAGAGGTCCACGACACGCTCGCCGGATGGGCGAGCTCGGTGGTGACCATCGGTCAGGAGTTCGGGACCATCGGATGCCGCGTCGACGGTTCCAGCGTGGAGGTCACCACCTTTCGGTCGGAGCGTTACCGGGATGACAGCCGCAAACCGGTGGTCGAGTTCTCCAACGACCTTGAGTCCGACCTGTCCCGGCGTGACTTCACCGTCAATGCGCTCGCCCTTCGGCTGCTCCCGGAACCGGACATGGTGGACCCGCACGGGGGGCTCGTGGATCTGGGCGCCGGGGTACTACGGACCCCGCTCGATCCCGAGATCTCGTTCGGGGATGACCCGCTGCGGATGCTGCGCCTGTTCCGATTCGTCTCCACCATCGGCTTCGCTCCCGAGGAAGCGACCCTCGCCGCGGCCACGGCGATGGTGGATCGGATCGAGATCGTGAGCGCCGAGCGGGTCCGCGAGGAGTTCGATCGCCTCATCTGCGGTCCGAACGCCGAGGCGGCACTGTGGGGGCTCGTCGAGTCGGGACTCGCCGGCTACATCGTCCCCGAGGTGGCCGCTCTCGGTGAGGAACACGATCCGCTGCACCGACACAAGGATGTCCTGGCGCACACCATCGCTGTCGTGGACAAGTGCCCCGCCGAGGACCGGATCGTTCGGCTCGCCGCCCTGTTCCATGACATCGGTAAGCCCGATACCCGGGTCATCGAGGGCCGGACGGTGTCATTCCATCACCACGAGGTGGTCGGCGCCCGGATGACGAAAGCGCGGATGCGGGAGATGAGGTACTCAAACGAGGACATCGCCGATGTGTCCGCGCTGGTGTATCTCCATATGCGGCCGCACACCTTCAAGATGGGATGGTCCGACCGGGCGGTCCGTCGCTATGTGCGCGATGCCGGACACCTCCTCGACCGTCTCAACATCCTGGTCCGCTGCGACGTGACGACGGCCAACGAGAAGAAGGCTCGCCAGATCCAGCGGGGTATCGACGAACTGGAGACCCGCATCGCCGACCTGCGCGAGCGTGAGGAGCTCGAGTCGATCCGTCCTCCGCTCGACGGGAACCAGGTGATGGCCTACCTGGACCTCCCCCCGGGGCCCCTGGTCGGCAAGGCTCTCGATATGCTCCTCGAGCATCGACTCGATCACGGCCCCTTTTCGGAGGAGGAGGCGTATCGGCTCCTCGACGGGTGGAAAGTAGCGAGTAGCGAGTAGCGAGTAGCGAGTAGCGCGGCCGCCCTGTGGCGGGTGCGGAGGATGAGGCGGCCTCGTACGATGCCTCCATGCACCCTCGCGTCGCCCGCAGCCTGGGCGCCCTCGCTGAGACGCTGTTTCCTGGCTCCTCGGTCATGCCCGCCTCGGTCGATCTGCGTGTGGTCGAACGGTATGAAGATGAAATACTCGATCGGCTTCCCGATCCGGCTGCCCGACGGGATCTCATCCGATTCCTGCGTCTGCTCGACACGAGGCTCGGGGTGCTGTTTCACGGCCGCTTTCGTGCTTTCGCCGCCCTCGCCCCGGCCGGGAGGGAGGCAGCGGTTCGTCGTATGGCACGGTCACCGATCGGACAGGTGCGGCTGGCCATCAAGGCTCTGAAGGGGACGCTCGGCTCGCTGTACATGAACCCGCCGCCGGACCACGACGGCGACTGGGCTCCTTGGCAGGCGATCGGATATAGCCCGGGGCAGCCGGTGCCAGTTCCCACCCATGACCGGCTGCCGGTCACCGCGGCGGAGGCGGGCGCCATGTGGACCACCGACGTCGTGGTGGTCGGTTCCGGGGCCGGAGGCGGCACAGCCGCCGCCGTGCTCGCCGGTGCCGGACTCGGCGTCGTCCTGGTCGAGAAGGGTGACTACCTGGACCGCGCGGACTTTCCTCGCCGGGAGGGCGATGCTCTGCGGGCCATGTATCTGGACGCCGCCCTCGGGACGACGACCGATGGGGGGATCACGCTGCTCGCCGGCGCCACCGTGGGTGGGGGGACGGTGGTCAACTACTCGACCGCCTTCCCGACCCCCGATCGGCTGCGGGAGCAGTGGGATGGCGTGGCCGGGTTCCATCAGGTGTTCACCGGTGACTCGTTCGACCGTGCGCTCGAGGCGGTGCAGCGTCGGGTCGGGGTCACCTGGGACGAGAGCTTGCCGTCGCGTCGCGACACGCTCCTCGAGAGCGGGCTGCGTGCCCGCGGCTGGCATGTGGACCGCCTTCCCCGAAACGTGCGGGGGTGTGAACCATCGGAGTGCGGCAACTGCAGCATGGGATGTCGCCTCGGGGCGAAGCAATCCTGTCTCGAGACCTGGCTCCGGGATGCGGTGGCCTC